>VXRJ01000021.1 GCA_009838525.1 Acidobacteriota bacterium | reverse complement strand
ACCGGCAACTCGGCCTACGTCACGGTCCGCGCGACGCCGGTGGATACGACGCTGCGCTTCGACGCGACGCAGGACGACCTCGTCGGCACCGAGGGCCTGCCGTTCGCCGCGGTGACCCTGCCTGCCGCCGCTGGCGGCGTCGCGCCGCTCACCTACACGCTGACGCCGGCGCAGCCGGCGGGACTCACCTTAACGGCCGCGACGCGGACCCTCGCCGGCGCGCCGACGGAGGCCCTGGCCGAGACGACCTACACGCTGACAGTGACCGACTCGGCCTCGGCCGCGGCGACGGCGACGCTGACGTTCGCGCTCACCGTGAACGCGGCCGCGGTGCGCGGCCAGCCGACGCTCGCCTGGAACTGGGGGTTCACCTCCGGCTCGACTATCTGGCGCGGCGTCCTGGCCAGCTACACCGCGCCGGACGGATACAGCATCGCGGCCGGTCAGTCGTACCGGTTCCGCTACCGCTCGGGCGGAGGATCGTGGACGACCGTGCGGTCGTCGGCGACCTCCCGGTCGATTCGGTTCTCGACGGCCGATACCGCTCCGCTCGAGGCGGAGGTGAGCGTGCTGGTCAACAACGACTCGGACGCGCTGGACAGCGACTGGACGGAGTGGTCGGAGACGCTCGACATCACCAACGCGCCGGGATCCTCGTCGGAGGATTCGCCGATCCCCGTCTATATCACGCTCGACGGGGCGCCGGTCATGGCCGACGACAAACCACTGCGCACAATCGAGCCGCAACAGCAGGAGGAGGAGACGGAATGATCCACGCCATGATCCAGGCCCGGCAGACCCGCATCGTCGCGCTGCTCGCCGCGATCGCGTCGGCGCTATGGGGCTTTAGCGTCGGCGCCGAGCCGCCGGCCGAGCGCATGGACATCAGATACGTCGTGCTCGACGAGAGAGGCTACACACGTGCCGATCCCCGATAGCGGTTACTGGGACCTGTCGCGCGCCCAGACCCGGACGACCGAGTTTCCCGCCGACGCGCAGATCCTCGCCCTGCCGGCGACGGCCGGCGAGGCGCCGCTGAGCCGCGACTACTCGGCGGTCAAGGCCGACATCGTCGCCGGCGTCACACTGACCGGGCCGCCGCAGGTGCCGGAGTGGAGCTCGGGCTCGGCCTACCAGGCGGGCCAGATCGTGACCTATCACAACCGCGTCTGGCGCTGCGTCACGGACCTGGCGGCCTCGACCACGGTGCCGCCGTTCTCGACGCACTGGATGGCGGTAGGCGGCTGGTCGGGCGCCTGGGTCAACTCGCGGCACTACACGATCGGCGACTACGTCACGTACCAGGGCCAGTTCTACGTGGCCAGCCAGGACGTCGCGGCCGGGCTCGCCGCTCCGCCGAACAGCCCGAACCGCTGGGCGCACCTGGCGCCCGACCTGGCCGGCTTCCGCGGCGTCTGGGTGGCAGGCGGGCGCTACTACCGGGGCGACGTGGTGTGGCAGTCCGAGCACTTCTACGTCTGCGTGTCGGAGAGCGTGACCTCCAACATGGGCCCGGTCGCCGACATCACGAACTGGGACCCGCAGGGCATCTATCACGACAACTGGAGCTCGACCCGCCGCTACGCCGCGGGCGACATGGTCTCGCACGGCGCGGACGACGGGATCTGGATCTCGCCGATCGCGATCGCCAACAACCAGCCGGAGCCGGGCGCGGCGGGCTCGACCTGGCGGCGGGTTGACAACGACGAGATCGCAACCTGGGCGCACATCGGCGACTCGACCCGAATTCCGCGCGAGCGCCTGCAGCCGCCCACGGTCGGCCTGGCGGGCGAGCGGATCTCCCTGCGCTACGGGCTGGAGTCGGTCGAGCTGCCGCTCTCGCAGGTCGGCAGCGATCCCGACGCCGACCGCCCGGGCACGATGTCGGCGGCGCAGGTGCGCAAGCTGCAGAACCTGATCAAGATCACGCCGCGCGGCGCCTGGAACGGCAACCAGCGCGAGTACGCGGTCGGCGACCTGGTGCACCGCCAGTACGACAATCACGCGATCGTCGCCTACTCGCTGGCCGAGCACTCGTCGACCACGCAGAACGGGCCGACGGCCGCGGGCAACGCGACCTGGGCGACACTGCTGGCCGTGCCGCGTCCGGACTGGAACGCGGCGGCGGGCACGCCGGCGGCGATCCGCAACCAGCCGGCCGTGCCGGGCGCGATCAGTGAGCAGCTGCTGCTCTTCGACGGCGCGGGCATTCACGCGGGCCACGGCGGGACCTACTGGCACCGGACCAACCTGGTCGCCTCGTCAATCCCGGCCGGCTCCGAGGTCGCCTTCGAGTTCCCCTACACCTGGTCGCCCACCTCGCGCCTCTGGTCGCACTGGCCGGGCGCGCCGACCGAGATCGCGACCGAGTGGTGGCTGCGCGACGTGACGCAGGACGGCGTGACGATCGACCGGATCGCCGCGCCCGACTCCAGCTTCGTGGTCGGCGGCGGCGCCCACTACCACCCGTTCGGCTACATCGACACCTCGGCCTCGCCGCGGGCGATGGAGATTCGCGAGATCGCGCTGATCGTCGACGCGGCGGGCTACCTCTGCTTCTGCACGCGTCTCGACCCGCCGGTGGTCGGCGACCATCCGAACGCCGCCCGGGCGACCGGGATCCGGATGCTCTGGCGGTCGAGCTGAGCGGGATGCCCTCGATAAGATGCGTTAGCGAGGGGACGCGCGGTGGCCACGGACGACGACGACCGGATCGGCTGGGATCGCATGACGGACATCGCGGGCTCGCTGCCGAGCGGGCTGGACCAGCTGCTCAAGGCGCTGAACAATCCCGACGACCCGATGGACGGCGTCCGGCTGGCGGCGGAGATGAGCGCGTCCCTCGCGCAACTGCAGGAGGGCCTGGCCCAGGCCCTGCTCTACGGCCCGCCCACGTAACACCGGAATGGAGACGACCGATGACCGACGAGACCAACACCAAGCAACGCGACACGGCGCAGCGGATCAGCGCCGCGCTGACGGGCGCCGGATGGACGGCCGGCCGGCTGGTCCTGGAGCAGGCCGACGTCGGCTGCTTCGTGGTCCACGACCCGCCCCTGCGCGTCTCGGACACCCAGCACACGCTGGCCGAGTGGGCCTACTGGCCGGACCAGCGCGACTCCTACCTGGCCGCCCGCAAGGCGGTGGGCGACCTCGACCTCGGCGCGGACGGTCTGCTGATCTGGCCGGAGCGGACCGACTACTTCCCCGACGACTGGTCCGGACCGGAGAAGGGCGAGCACTACTACGGCGGCTCGATCGAGCTGGCCGAGTTTGAGCGGCGACTACGACCCGAGCTGGGCCGACCGGCCGCTGCCGGGAACGGAGCCGTCCGCATGAACGGCGCCGTTGAGATTCCCGCGGGCGGCGGCGTGATCGTCACGATCGAGTGCCGCGGCTGTCCGGACGCGCCCGACGACGACCTCCTGTACCGCATCGGTCAGGTCGGAGGCGGCATGTTCCAGCGCGTCGGCGCGAGCTGGAGCCTGACCATCGCGGGCCGCACCTGGCAGGTCTCGGCCGTCGACGCGCACGGCCAGCCGCCCGCGAAGCGCGTCCTCTACGACGTCGGCCGCAACCTGCCGCGCTGCATCGCCGAGCACGCCCAGACCACACCCGTCCAGCCGACTGACGAGCCGCGCTAACGCGCAATAGCACGCACCCGAAGGAGCAGCGCCATGATCTTCCGCACCATCGCGATCTCGACCCTGATCGCCGTGATCGTCGGCGTCGTCCTGGTCCGCCACGAGCGCGACCGGGTCAACGCCCTGCCGGTCCCAGCGCCGACGCTCGAGGAGGGCCGGCCGCTCTCCGAGTCGTTCCTGCTCAAGCGCATCCAGGTCGACATCGCCACCGCGCTCGCCCGGCAGATCGGCTGGTTCATCGGCTCGGAGGACGACGACTGGATCGACGACTGCCCGGTCAACGGCGACCACTGGACGCCGGACAAGCAGGTGGTCTGGTTCGGCAATCCCCACCGCCCCTGCCTGGGGATCTCGTTCTCCGAGCCGCGCTACACCGACGACACCCAGCTCGTCTACGGCCCGACCCGGCCGGTGACCGGCGCCCTCGACCCGCTCAGCTCGGAGGCCCAGCGGGTGACCAACAACTCGCCCGAGCCGGACACCCACCACGTCGAGAAGAAGTTCGACATCGCCCAGTCGGTCGAGTCCTCGTTCACGCAGGACATGAGCTTCGACGTCACCCTGCAGAACGAGACCTCGATCCAGGCGGGCTCGGCCGAGGCGGGCGGCAAGCTCGAGGACAAGCTAACCGCCACCTTCGGCTCGCACTTCGGCACCTCCAAGACGCGCACCGAGGCGCAGGCCACCGACCAGGAGGACACGATCGCCGACGACGTCACGATCGACGCCCACGGCGACGTGCTGCTCGAGTTCTCCAACGCGCCGGTCACGGTCCACGTGGCGTTCTCGGTCAACGGCTACTACGACTTCGCCGTCCGGCTGATCATCCCCGGCTGGTGGGACTGGGCCTACGGCGGCGACGACGGCCGCTACCGCAACGCGGCCTGGCGGCCCTGCTTCGCCACGCGCGAGAATCCCGGCTGGGCGAACGCCCTGCACGAGCGCGAGTACTGGGACGTTGCCGAGGGGGTCGGCGCGACCACCTACATCGACTTCGCCTCGCTGGCCGACGTGCTCGACGTCTGGTGGGGCGTCTCGACCGACTGGCCGCTCTTGAACCGCGACCACGGCTGCGTTCCCGCCTGGTGGGACGACCCGGCGACGCACGCCAACCTGACCGCGATCGAGGACCCCGAGCGCCGCAAGATCGTGCTCGCCGGCACGCAGACGCGGACCTCCAAGACGGCCACCACGATGACGATCACCTCGCTCGCCAGCTGCGACGACCCGGAGGCGATCCTCGACCAGGCGCGGCACGGCCAGGACTGGCACGACGACTGCCCGAGCGCCGAGCAGCGGGGCACG
The DNA here is from genome assembly GCA_009838525.1 of Acidobacteriota bacterium. Classification (NCBI taxonomy): domain Bacteria; kingdom Pseudomonadati; phylum Acidobacteriota; species Acidobacteriota bacterium. The sequence continues at coordinate 924 of VXRJ01000021.1, read as the reverse complement.
TCCGAGTCCCACCGCACCCCCAAGAAAACCCGATAGGATGCAATTCGACGCATCCGCCGCGACCGACCGAAGGAGCAAGACATGATCCGCAAGCACCACGTCGACCTGACCGCGATGGCCCTGGCCCTAGCCGCCGCCCTCGAAGCCGCCGTCGAGGTCGTCGGCGGACAGGACCTGACCTGGAACGTGATCGCGCTGGCCAGCGCGTTCGCCGTGACCACGTTCGTCAACAACTACGAGCGGGTGGAGGCCGGCGACGACAACACGACCGAGGTCACCGAGGCGACCGACGCCCCGAGTGCCTAGGTTCCAACGCGTGCTCGACGACCCGCGCCTCGGCGTCGACGGACTCAGGCTCCTCTGACCATGACGACCATCGGAAGCACGGCCGCGTTCGACGCCCTGCGGTTCGCCGAGGACGTCCAGCGCTACCGGAAGCGCATGGGCCTCAGCCTGCGCGACTTCGTCCGCGACCGCGAGGTGGGCTTCAACACCGTGGCCCGGGTCGAGAACTGCCCCAGTCGTGCTGCGGGATCAGCATCGGTTCGCGCTCGACCCGCTCGCGCAACTGGGCCAACGTGAGGGGCGTGGTGGTCCCACCGCGGCGATCGCGGAGAATCGACACATCGCGATTCAGGAAGTCCCGCAACGCCGTCTCCTCACGCTCCCACATCTCAAACCGCGCCGGCCAAACGCGCAGCAGGTGGGCGAAGCCGGTCTGGCCCATCTTGACGCAACCGCCGCCGCAGTTCGCGTGCGGGAAGCCCATCTCGTAGAGCCGCTGCTTCGGCAGTCCCGCCGCCTCGACCATGCGATGCACGTCCGCCTTGCTGAGTGCGAAGTCGATCAGCGGGGCGACGACGGGATGTTCGAAGCGCGCCTGCATCCGCTCGAAGCGGGCGACCTCAGTCCAGTCGAGGCCGA
>VXRJ01000020.1 GCA_009838525.1 Acidobacteriota bacterium | reverse complement strand
CTACCGTGCAAGTCAAGCCACAGAAACCGGGGATTGTACGATGTGCGTAGATTGTGACAAAGACAAACATGGCGTTCCCATGGCTTGTTGCATGGGAACAAAGTTATGTGATGCGCCGGGTGACGGAACGTACAGTTGTGATGGGATTCTTTTTAATTGCTATGGTGATATAATTGACGAGCACGGGTAATATCTCTCTCTTGACTTAACAAATCTTACACTTGAACCATGTTAGTTGCCAAACGTCTTCTTGCTTTTTTGTGCATTGTTGCTTTTGCTTTCGCATGTCTAACCTTGATCCAGCCTACTGATCATGTTCATGCTAGGGACGAGACAGGGTGCTCGACTTCAGTCCGTTGTACTACCTGCCCACTTGCGGGCGAGGTGGAGTGCTCAGGTAAGCGTTGTTCGGCGCACGTGGGTCTCGAGGGCGTCATGTGTGATGGCAAGTTTACGTGGTGTCCTATTTTTTGTTAGTAAAACCATGATTCACGATTGCGTGCCAGTGCGTGTGTTCGTGGTAATGGCGTGTTTATCAGCCAGTGTGCTGGGTTTGACTGGATGCTCTACGGAGGATGGGAGGTCACAGGAAAATTCACTTGTCGCGACCAGCCTTGCCGAAGCTGTAGAGGGGGATCGGTTTATGAAGCATGTCCGGGCCATGCATAAATCTGGGGATGTGCTGTATCTAAGTGGACAGGGTTATGGTCATATTCTTGCCTTGGATGATGATTTAGGAGTCATCCGGACATTTGGCCGCAGTGGTGAGGGACCAGGAGAATTTTCTGGAGCACCGCGAAATTTGTATGCTGAAGGTAATAGGGTTTTCGGTTTGCAAGCCGCATCCAATGACATTCACGCATTTTCGCTCGAGGGGGATTATCTGAGATCTTTTTCAGTTGATCCGGAAGCGGTTATCTGGTCCCAGGGGATATCGGTAAATAATCAGGGTGATGTATATGTTGCCAACTCATTTCCGGTGGTTCCATATTCAATAACAAAATTTGACTCTTCGGGTACGGTCATCAAGACTTTTGGGGAGTTACTTACGACGTCGTACTCCGAGACGTTTAATCGTAGACTGAGCGGGCGGCTCATCACCTTGATCATCAATAAATATTTACTGGCAGTAGGCTTATCTATACCAGTTATTGAAAAATATTCGCTTGACGGTGAGTTAATCCAATCTTCGGATTTATCTGATACGCCCTATTTTCGGGAACGGCTTGACTATGCAGAGGAGTCTTACTCACAAGCAGGGGGAGGCATCGTGTCTGTTATTAGTTACATGGCCACACTCAACTCCAGGCTTTATCTACTACCAATTGAAGGCTATGCTGAAGTTGGATTGCGTGTGAATAGACTTTTGGAGATTGACGTGGAATCGCTGAATATTTTGAACGCGTATACTTTGCTGGATCATCAGGAGGAGCCGCTGAGGTGGGTGGAGGCATTTGAATTTATTTCGGAGGATGAATTGTTAGTTTTTCATTACAGTGACGGTGTGTTTTATCGGTACGAAGACATAGATCTGATTCAGTAGTGGCGTAGTGGCTATGAGCAGAGCACGAGATAAGCTGCACATCCTGTTGTTATCAATATTCTTATGTGCTTGCATTTTATTTATTGTTTTTGGGTTGATAGGTGAGAGAAATATTGAAGCGGGGCAAGACAAAATGAGTGAAGTAGGGGTTAGACGAATGAATCTGATTGTGGAGTCGTTAGCAGGCAAGCCAGTTTACACCGAATTTACTGTCGAACCCAATTTTGCTTGGGGCAGCAAAGGAGCTTTTTTTGTCATATACACCGATCAGGATTGTGGTGTATGTCTCTATGAGATGGCTGAGTTTACCGAGCAGATCTCCACAGACCATAAACTACCTATTTTTTCTGTAAATCGGACAGGAGAAAAACAACTCCCGGGAGACGCTTTGGTACATCTGGACTATGATGCTATAAAGTTTAATCCGCAACTGAGAAATGTACCCACCCCCATTTTAATATACTCAGATGGCTCTAGGGAGATAAAATCTGGGTATGTTAGCACTTTGTTTGATGATCGAAGTCGGAAGAGATCTTTTTTGGAGTTGGTTCGGAAGACGACAAAAAAATAAGCTGGGGATTCAGGTTCAGGCCTAGCATCCTAGTACGCTCTAGTCCACGAGAGATGTCCTGGGGCAGCGTACCTCACCCCACGTCCTCCATTTGCGTCTATCGCGAAACCTGCACGCAGGTTATTCCTTGACTGCGGTAGAACTCACCGACGCTCGCCTTGTCGTCAAATACTAGGTCGGGCCTGCGTCCAGACTCGATCATTTCTTCCAGCCACTGCCCCTTCAACTCAATGTCTGGCACAAAAACTTCATGGGGACGCATTTTGAGATCATCGTACGAAAACAGACCTAACTTTAAATACCTGCTAGACCACAGACATGTTTTATCTCGCCAGATTCCGTTCTCAACGCGATTTGTACACTGGCACGCGGCGCCTTATCACGCGCCCCTTGAGGTGGTCCTGGGGTACAACGGCACCGTAGCGGAGTAAGACTTCTTGGAACCGCTCATGGTGTTCCCCCCAATAAACCATTGCGCAAGCCATTGGCACTCCCTTCCCGGGATCCAGCCCATTCACCAAAAACCGGAGGCGTATATCGTGGAGGAAGCTGACGGCTGTGGGCGCACGAAACACAAAGTCCTTCCAGTGCCTTGTGTTTGCTGTGACAGGTAAAAGTGCCAGTACCTCTGAGCCGTGATGGGCATGCGCATCACCGCACCTTCGGAGCCAGTCGCAGGTTCTAGTCTCTATTGAACCGTCCGGCCCATACGGGGGATTTACATAGATGGCGGGGGAGTTCCAAGTCTCGGTACGTCCGTCGTGGTGGTGGAGGCGATATTCGGTCGACGCGCGGACAATTGAGAAGCCATTGGAGCATGAGTTCAGATCAATTTATCCTGGCGCGCCGGGGAGACGGCTACGGATTCAGGGGCAGACTGCGAGGAAATCTCGCCTATTGAGGTCGTCATTTTGGGAATGCTGCGATACGAGTATTTGATTCATTGCTGGGTCCCGCAGATCAGGTTGTCTGCAGGCGTCCAGTTTCTGGATGGAGACTTTAAAACAGAGAACCAAGTTTCGACGAGAGTAGTGAGGGATATGAAATGTGCGAGTTTTTCATTATATTCAGTGCTTAGGCTCGGGGACTGGTGACAGCCTCCGCATTAACCATAAACCAAAAGTACAACGTAATAATGGCAACAACAGAACAGCGTTTTCAATCTCTCTTGGAGC
>VXRJ01000019.1 GCA_009838525.1 Acidobacteriota bacterium | reverse complement strand
CATGGACTCCATCCTCCCAATAAATGGAGCCTCCAGGAAACCCGGTACGGTTCAGCTTCGCGCTTGACCCGTCGCTGGAGGCTTCTCATCCCGGCCTTTGTGAAGGACACCTCCTGCAGGTAGCCGAGCACCAGCAGCTCGAACGCGGCTGACGGCAGCCAGTCGACATCGGTCCGGAATCCGAACACCGCGCAGGCGCCGGTCCGTCGCACGAACCTGTTCAACTGATGGCCATTAGCGTCGAGGCTACTGCACGATCCGAAGTGGAGCACACGTCCCTTGCAGGCGCCCTGAAGCCGTATCCACCTATGCGGAGCTCTGCATAGCCGGATCAAGCCCACGGGTGTGATCAGTCGCGCAGAGAATAGCTGGTGCTACGCCCGCCTCCGGTATCCTGCTGCAGGATGCCGTTTTCGATCAGGGCATGGATATCACGCAGTGCCGTGTCATGTGAGCACTTGGTGAGCTTCGCCCACTTGGTCGTCGTCAACTTACCCTCGAACCCGTCAAGCAATCGGTTGATGAAAGCCCGTTGCCGGTTATTGATGCTGATATGCACCGTGCGCTCCCAGAACCGTGCCTTGCGCACGACGGCCGCCAGCGTCTCCTCGGTACCAACGAAGGCGCGGCCCAGACACGCCAGGAACCATTCCACCCAGGGCGTTACGTCGAGGTTGCCCTTCTGTGTGTGCTCAAGGATGTCGTAGTAGTCGTTCCGCTCGATATGGATCTGCGCCGACATGCTGTAGAAGCGCTGAGCGCTCCCCTCCGAGCGCGCGAGTTGCCAGTCCGCGATCGCGCGCGCGATGCGCCCGTTGCCATCCTCGAACGGGTGGATCGTGACAAACCACAGATGCGCCAGAGCCGCCCGCAGGACCGCATCAGTCTTGGACTCTGAATCGTTTGACCACGCAAGGAAGGCAGCCGTTTCCTTGTGCAGCAGTTCGGCTGCCGGCGCCCTGTAGTGCACGTGCTCCTTGCCGACTGCACCCGATACGATCTCCATCGGCCCTTCGGCATCGTCGCGCCATGCGGCAACCTTGATCTTGCGCATGCCGCTATAGCCGGTGGGGAAGAGCGCTGCGTGCCAGCCAAATAGACGCTCCTCGCTCAGCGGTTGGGCAAAGTTCTGTGTGGCATCGAGCATCATCTCCACGACACCCTCGACGTCCCGGCCCACTGCCACGGTGCCCGCCGTCTCGAGCCCCAGGCGCCGTGCGATGGAGGATCGCACCTGTTCCGCGTCCAGCTTTTCGCCTTCGATCTCACTGGATTTGAGAACGTCGAGCGTAAGTGTGCGCAACTCCGCCTCCTTCTGAAAGGGAAAACCCAGCCCTTCCATGCGCCCCAGGAGCCGGCCCTGCTGGTGCCGGATCTCGGCCAGCGGCCCGGCCAGAGTCTCCTGATCCCATCGAAAACGGGGCCATGCTGGCTGTTGGTGGATGTACCGAGGGCCCATTCTACGCACTCCTTGCGTATATTATACGGTCTATTCGACGCACTGGCAAGACAAAATACGCATTAAATGCGTTGTTTAAAGTGGGCCAATCTACGCAAGCCGACGGCTCAATACCCCATCGCCTGTCAATCCTTCCAGCCGAGAGTGTCCACTTCAAGGGGCGCACTCCAACGGCTCCCAATAAATCGAGCCTCTAGGAAACCCGGTACGGTTCAGGATTCGGTTACCGCTTCAATACCACTTCGGAACCGGAAGCGAGGACCTTCGATTGATCATCGAAACCGCGGCCATAGCCTGGTGCCGAAGGGGCGTGGCACTAGTACGCGCTGGGCGCGATCACAAGCAGCGTCGCGCCCTGTTCGGCGTCGAACGCGAGGCAGGCCCGGATATCTTCACGCGTAAGGTCGGGGAAGTCGCGGAGCACGTCTTCCTCGGACATGCCGCTCGCCAAGTAGTCGAGTACGTCGGAAACAGTGATGCGCAGTCCGCGGATGCAGGGCTTGCCGCTACGTTTTCCGGGCTCGATGGTGATCCGGTCCGAGTGAGCCATAAAGCCAGCCTATGCAAGGTCCGGCCATCGGTCAAGGTTGGCACAGTGCTCCCCCGCTGCCCCGGCTCCGCCCGAAGACCAAGAGTAGGGCAGGCTGTTGCCCGACGAAGACGCGGCCGACGAATGGGTGAAGCGGCCGAACGCGGCGCCCCCGTTCGGTGGTCGCTCGGCGCTGGACCGGATGATGTCCGGGCAGGTCGCGGACCCTTTTCCTCGTTCGGCAGTACGTCGACGCGGAGTGCGGCGGCTGGGCGTGACGCCACCGGTCGCCCGCATTGCGTGGAGACCGTCCTGGCGCGTTCTTCCCAGTCGATTCCCGACGATTGCCGTCTTCGAACGAGTGGCCGGACCGCAGGACCTGGAAGCGGTCCTCGAGTTGGAAGCGTTGACCAATCCCCGGCTGCGGGACGAGGCCGGAGACATCCGGCTGGTTCCGACTGAAGACCGCGTGTGGATGACCTGCGATCACCACACAGACGCCGCTACCTTCCCTCGAAGGTCAGCGTGGGACCGACACGACATGCAGGGTGAAGTGCTCCCAGGGCCCCAAGCGCGAACCGCGACGAGCCCAGTCCGGAGGGACTAGCGATGACGCTGCCAGGTGGCGCGGCCCTCAACTCCGTCGTCACCCATCAGCGACAGCACCAGCGTGTCGCCGTCGTCCGCGAGGTCGTACGAGTAGCTCAGCGTCCTGCCCCGCACATCCGGTCGAGACCCGCCCTCGACCTCATGCTCGACGACTTTCCGAAAGACGTTCACGTCATATCGGCCGTAGTAGGCCAGATAGCTCTCACGGCTTGAAAGCTGGACCGACACCCGGCCGCTGGCGTCATACGACAGCATCCCGTCGGTGAACGCCGAACCGTCCGCGGCCGCCCCACCGACCCGCTCGAACGACGAGAGACCGAACGCGCCGACGAACCGGGCCATCTGCTCGGTGGCCCGCGCGCCGTTCAACATCAGCGTCATGCTTCGATTGCCTTCGTGACAGGCAAACTCGTAGATCGACTCCTCGGTGTTGGTCAGAGGGTACTCCGCCGACCACGGCTCCGTGAACGAGTCCGGGTCGTAGACGGTGTACTCCTGATGCATCGTGGCCCGGTCGATCCGCGTCAGACGCTGCACCAGACGCATACCCGCCCCGGACCCCGCAAAGGTCCAGCGCGGGTCGAAGTTCGTCGATTCGATCACCAGGGTGTCGCCGTCCCAGGAGCCGCGCGAGGTCCCGGTCCACTGCTGGATGGCGCTGGACACCTGCGGCCGGTCGTCCAGCGGGATCGTGATCGTGGAGTTGATGAACTCGTAGTGGATGACCACATGATCCGGGGTCTGGAAGATCCGGGCCGGGAACGCACTTCCTCGGAGCGGCAGCATCCCGCCCACCAGGCAGCGTTCGTCCAGTGCCCGGTCCTCGGGGCCCTCCGGGATGCCGCTCATACGCCGACCTGGCATGCCCACCCGGTAGCGGCCTTCCTCGGTGCGTGGAATCCGCCCGTTCTCGGGTGAGACGACGAGCGACGTGCGCCCGTCCAGCAGCGGATGGTCGTAGATGGACTGGTCGACCCCGCCATCGCCCAGCTCGAAGTCGGCGCTCAGGGCCCGATCGAGCCCCTCGCGGATGCGGCTCCGCCGCGTGGCAAGAAACTCCGCCTCTTCTTCTTCTGTCAGACGAAGTCTGTCCTCGAATTCGGCCGGTCGCTCGAGGGGCGTCATCGTGGGAAGCGACCAGGTCCCCTGGAGATCCGGCACGCCCCAGGGCGTACGGGGCGGGCCCGCCTCGTCGGCCGGCTGCGCCAGCGCCGAGCACGGAAGCGCCGCGAGGGCGCCGGCCAGCCCGAGGCACCGCAGGACGTACCGAGCCATGCTCATGGTCTCGTCTCCGCTTTCAGTCGCCGCAACTCCTCCCGCGACCGGAACGGGCGGAAAGGGATACATCTCTTCAAGGTCAGAGCGGCTGTCGAGCTTCAGCAGGCCGCCACCATACCACGAGCAGCCCCAGAACGTGGTGCTCCGCGCGGACCGCGGCGACATCGTAGTAGTAGTCCTGGTCTCTCGACAGCAGAAAGACCGTTTCGTGCGCCTTGGTCGGCCGGTCGGCGACGGACTCGGGGTGCGCGTTCGGCTTGTGCCAGATCACCTCGGACCGCACCCACCAGCCGTCATCCTGCAACGCGAAGGCCACGCGCCACGGCAGTCCGATCAGGTCCTTCTTATGTTCGACAAGGAACTCGCGTTCTTGCGAACCCGGTCCCGGAGCCCAACCGGCCCTATCGTGTCCGCCGGACCAGCCTGCGGCCACGGTCGCTGAAATAGGCACACTCCGCAAGAAGGTCGCCGTGCTCCACCCCGGCTTCGGCGATTTCAATATGCTGACGCGTAACCGGCTTGCGAGCGAAGAGCCCAGTCCCATACTGGTCGACGTGGAACTCCAGGGTTCGAGCCCGGTGCAGATCGTAGCGCGAGGTGGCGTCAACGAAACGCAGCACGTACGCGGCACGACGCGATAGCGCACCGTCGTCCAGCATGACACTGCGGTGGATGACATTCTTGTTGAATAGGAACACGTCGCCGGGCTCAAAGTCGTCCTCAACCTGGTGGGCCTCAAGCAGCTCGTCCATCACGGGGGAGTTGAGGATTCCCATCCTGAGGCCGAAGTAATCCTCTACGTTGGTCTTCTTTCCGGCGCGCTCCCTGGCCTTGAGCGCTTCGACCACCGCCAAGTCCGCGGAGTAGACGAACTCGCCCGACAGGACATGCTCGGGAACGTAGGCCATCCCGCCGCGCTGTCCTGTCGTATCTACAGGATGGAGCGGTGCCCACAACGTACACCCGAAATCTTCGGCGAACTGGTATCCGAAGCTCTGTACGCCGACATGCCATGGCAGCCCCTTGTTGACGTTCTTCTCGATTTCGAAGGACATCTCGAATGCGAGGAACAGCTCGCATCCTGTCAGGTCGGTCAACGCCTGCCGAAAGTAGGCGCGCTCCAGCAATTCGAAGATGTGCGTCTTGTCGCTTTCAAAGTCGTACTGGACGCGATTGAACACGGAATCGGACCTAGCGCGGTCACTCTTTCCTCGATTGAGATCGACCGCCATTCCCCGGGCCAATTCGGTGTCAACGCGATTGAGCAGCATTCGGACCACGCTGGCATTCAGAAACCCGTTCAGCTTCACAAATCCATCGCGCGAAAACCGTTCGATCTGCTCGCGGGTAACACGGAACTCGCTATCAAAGGGATGTGGCGTCATCGACTGGCCTCTAGGACCGCAAACCCCGCCCTCTTCGCTCCGCGCCCGCGAGGGTAGGACAACCGACGAGACCGCTGCAAGCGCGCCGATTGGGACCATGTCGGGTCGATCACGTCCCACCCGGTCGCCGAGGTCTCGCCGTCGGCTGCCGTCGCCGTCTCCCGATCGCGGCCACGGTTACCAGCCCGGAAGCGTCGTGCCAACGGTGCGTCGGGCCCGACCGCTTCCGGGAGCCGTCTCGATTGCTCATTTCCATGATGCTACCGAATCAGGCGAGCGGCCTGCAAGAGCAAGAAACGACACCCGTCGAAGTGGTACAGCGCCGTCATCGTAGCAGGTCCCATTCCCGCCCCCACCCATGGGGATGTTCGCGGTTGCCTGACCGACTCGCTACGGAATTGCGACGACCGTTGGCTCCGCCGGGTCCATTGCCGTGTGCCCGCCAACGGAAACCGCGAGCCCGTGGGCGTGACTCTCAACGCGAATGTTGACGCAGTGCGAGGTGCCCGGATTGCCCGCATCAGTCTGGGAGCTAGGATGGAAGAAGAAGCCCGAAGTCAGCGAGTGCCACGAGCCGTTACTGCGGGCCATCGCATTTCGAATAGCCGCCTGGCGCACGGGTTGCGCCAGACACGTCGGTGCGTCGCGCCGGAAGTCCTCCACGAAGAATGAAAAGTCGTGTCCCAAGTCAATCCGACGTGCGTCCCGCAGCGTGCCGATGAAACGGCGCGCGCCCGTGGACTGGTCCGTCACATGTAGCGTCAGACTCGTGCCGCCTCTCAATTCGGCCGCCTCGACCTCAAAGAGGTACGTCGCATTTGTGCGCCAGGGGTAGTTCAACTCGCACGCCCTGCCCGTGCCTTCATTCCCGAACATCCTGCAATGGACGCCGTCCCCTTCCCGGACGACCTCAGCGCCTCCTTGGTCATTGTCCCAGACCGAGAACTGCAGTTGACGGTCATAGAGACGACCACCACGCTGCAACCCGGCGTAGCCTCTGGCCCACTGCAGGGCGGCATAGTACGTGCCGACCGGTTCTGTGAGGGGCGTTAGTTCTGCGGCGATGCCGTCGGCGCCCCGGAACGAGTTTTGCACAAATACGGTAAGCGCACTCAAAGGCGGCGACCGTGATCGCAAGCTCGTTGTCTCGACCACAGCGGCTAGCTCCTCCGTGCCGTGCTGCACTCGTAGCGTCAGGTGGCCTTGCCCCGGCGTTCCCGCGACCCAGTCCGCTTCGATTCGTCCGTTCGCAGTGGTCGTTCCTTCTGATGGAAACACCCATCCGGCATGCGAGTCGGCCTCCCACCGATACGAGGCACCGGCAATAGGTTGGCCTTCTTGGTCGAGCACGACGGCGGTGAGCGGGCGAGGCGACATCTTGCCCGCCTCGACTCTTGGGAGGCCAGAGAACTCGACAGAAGCAAGCATCTGGGGCAACGAGGGAGTGATGGGATTCATCGGCGTCGGACTGACCGGACTGTCTTTGCACGCGGCCAGCGCACAGGCGGTGACCAACAGAAACAGGAACCGCTTCCAGCTTGCCTTCAGTACGAACAGACCGACGAGGTAACGCATGCGATTCTCCGGGGTCTTGGCAAGGACTTCACACGAAATCCGGACCCCAGTAGGCTAGCTCACAGAATGTGAATTTTGGATGAGTGTCTTCGCATATTTAGCGTGGATATCATAAAATACTGTCGATACGCTGGCATGCAGCGTGACGGGAGTAGACCAATGAAGTCCGACGATGGGCCGACGCGCGAGATCGAGATGCTACGAGAACGCATCTCGCGGCTGAGCGCCGCGAGCGTACGCATCAGTTCGAGCCTCGACGTCGAGACCGTGCTGCGCGAAATCGTCGGAAGCGCGCGCTCTCTGACCGGCGCCCGCTACGGCGCCATCACCACCGTCGACGATGCCGGCGAGCTTCAGGATTTCGTCGCGTCCGGCTTCTCGCCGGACCAGTACCAGGAGATGCTTGGGTGGGCCGACGGGCGGGGGTTCTTCGAACACCTGCGCGACCTCGACGTTCCCCTGCGGCGGGCGGACTTCGCCGGCTACGTCCGGACCCTCGGCTACACGCCGATCCCGGTTCTCTCCCGGAGTCTTCAGGCCACCCCGATGCGCCATGGGGGGCAGCGACTCGGCACCTTCTGCCTGAGCGAGAAGGAAGGCGCCGGGGAGTTCACGAGCGAAGACGAGGAGCTGCTGGTGCTGTTCGCCTCCCAGGCTGCGGCAGCGGTCGCCAACGCGCGTGCGCATCGCGACGAGCAGCGGGCTCGCGCTCGCGTTGAGGCCCTGGTGGACACTTCGCCGGTCGGTGTCGCCATGTTCAACGCGTCGACCGGCCAACTGGTGTCGGTCAACCGCGAGACGAAGCGGATCTTCGAGAGCCTGCGGACGCCGGGCGAGCCAACGGAACAACTGCTGGAAGTGATTACGTGTCGGCTGGCGGACGGGCGCGAATTCGCCCTCGACGAGTTTCCGCTGGCGCAGGAGTTGACCAGCGGCGAGACGATGCGCGGCGAGGAGATCGAGGTGTCGGTTCCCGACGGGCGGCGCCTCACCGTGCTGCTCAACGTGACGCCGATCGAGGCGGACGGCGAGGTCGAATCGGTGGTGGTGACGTTCCAGGACCTGGCGCCGCTGCGGGAGCTGGACCGGCAACGGACGGAGTTCGTGAGCCTGGTCAGCCACGAACTGCGCGCGCCGCTCACCTCCATCAAGGGCTCGACGGCCAGGTTGCTGGATGCGCCGCGCGAGCTGGACCGGGCCGAGATGCGCGAGTTCCACCGGATCATCGACGAGCAGGCCGAGCACATGTACGGCCTCATCGGCGACCTGCTGGATGCGGGGCGCATCGACACCGGCACGCTGTCGGTTTCACCGGAGCCCTCCGAGGTGGCGCGCCTGATGGAGCAGGCGCGGAACACGTTCGTCGGCGGCGGGGGCCGGCACGCGGTACTCATCGACCTTCCTTCCGGACTGCCACTGGTGATGGCGGACCGGCGGCGCATCGTGCAGGTGCTGAACAACCTGTTCGCGAATGCCGCCAGGCATGCGCCGGAGTCGTCGCCGATCCGCGTGGCGGCGGTGCGCGAGGGCGTGGACGTGGCGGTCTCGGTGGTCGATGAAGGCAGCGGCGTCGCGCCGGAACAACTGCCGCACCTGTTTCGCAAGCACGCCGATGTCGTTGCCGGCGACCGGGGGAGCGGACTCGGGGGCGGGCTGGGTCTGGCCATCTGCAAGGGCCTGGTCGAGGCCCACGGCGGCCGCATCTGGGCGGAAAGCGCAGGCCTCGGCCACGGCACGCGCGTCACGTTCACGGTTCCCGTGAGCGAGCAAGCCAACGCGGGCCAGGAGACCGGCGCCAGCGATCCGCATGGACCTGACCAGGAGCGCGACCCGGTCCCCATCCTGGTGGTGGACGACGACCCGCAGACGCTGCGCCACGTGCGCGACACGCTGGCGCAGGCTGGCTACGCGGCAATCGTGACCGGCGACCATCGCGAGTTGTCGCGGATCATCCGCGCCGAACATCCCCAACTGGTCCTGCTCGACCTCATGCTGCCCGAGACCGACGGCATCGAACTGATGGCGAGCGTGCCCGAGCTGGCCGACCTGCCCGTCATCTTCCTCTCCGTCTACGGTCGCGACGAGACGGTCGCCAGGGCCCTGGAGGCCGGCGCCGCCGACTACATCGTCAAGCCCTTCTCGCCAACCGAGCTGATTGCGCGCATCCGGGCCGAGCTGCGCCGGCGCACCGAGCCCGACGCCTTCGTGCTCGGAGACCTGACCATCCGTTACGAGCAGCGCCGGGTGAGCGTCGCCGGGGAAGACGTGGAGCTGACCGCCACCGAGTTCGACCTGCTGCGCGCGCTCTCACTCAACGCCGGGCGGGTCTCGACCTACGCAGCGCTGTTGCGCAAGGTCTGGGCCCGGCGCAAGGGGGGCGACAGCAAGCTCGTGCGGGTCTTCATCAAGCAACTCCGCAAGAAGTTGCGCGATGATCCGAGCGAGCCCGCCTACATCTTCACCGAGCGCGGCGTCGGCTACCGCATGCCCCGGCCCGACGGTCGATGAGTCGCCGCCCTACGGCGCCGGGCGGGCCCGCTGGGGCACATGGCCAAGGGTGGCGCAATTGGTCTTCCTTCACTGTTCCAGCACGTACTCGCGCCCGGCCGTGACTCGTAGCGCGGCGGCGAAGGCGAGCAGCCAGATGGCCGCCAGCACGATGATGTTCGTCCACGTGCCGAGCGGGGTTTGGATGCTGGTGAGGATCGCCTGCAGCAGGCTGAGCGAGTCGCCCTGCGGCATAGCGTGCGGGACGAGCCCCTGCAGGTAGTAGGCGACAGTCAGGTACTTCATGTAGCCCGGAAGGACGGTCACGATCGGCTCCCAGCCGAAGACGACGACGAGGCCGGTGAGGAGCGGGCGGCGGAACCAGGCGCCGACGAGCGCGAACAGCGCGCCGTAGACGGCGAGGCCGGCCGCGACCATGGCGAGGTCGATGGCGAGCGACGGGAACTCGCGGCCGATGCTGCCGTCCAGGATGGGCACCACCAGGAAGTAGACGAGGATCACGGATGGCAACACGACGACGGCGGTGCAGACGAGGTAGGCGAGGTACTTGCCGGCAAGCACGGCGCCGCGCGGAATGGGGCGCGTGAACAGGTAGGTGAGGGTCCGGTCCTCGACCTCGTCGGCGATCAGCGCGGTGCCGTAGAACACGCCCAGCACGGGGACGGTGAACCGGAGGTAGAAGGTCCACACCATCAGGCCGAAGATGGCGGGACCGTTGAGGCTGACGGGACGGCCGTTCACCGCCGCCGCGCCGTCGAACGCGCCGGATTCGGTCACGACGCGCAGGAGCAGGGCGAGCACGACGGGGCCGGCCGCCACCAGGGCCATGAAGATGGTTCGGCGCGACCAGAGCATCTCGCCGACGCTGACGTCGAAGACCCGCAGCGCGGCGGTGACGAACGTCGGCGCGGCGGGCGCCTGATCGGACTTCATCCGCGACTCACTCCTTCACCAGGTAGGCGAAGACCGCCTGCAGGTTGTCGTCCGGCGAGGTGACCTCTCCCACGTCGCCGGCCTCGTCGGTGGCGGCCAGCGCCGTGAGCCGCGTATAGAAGTCGTCCGGCCGGTTCGTCTGCGCCACGATGGCGCCTTCCTCGAGGTGCATGGCCATGACGTCCGGGTGCTCCAGCAGGTGGCGCGCCAGCCGCCGCGGGTCGGAGGCGGTGATGCGCACGGTGTGGGGGTGTTCATCGATGAGGCCGCGAATGTGATGCACGTCCCCCTCGGCCAGGATGCGTCCCGCGTGCAGCAGCAGGACGTTCGACGTCATCCGCTCGATCTCGTGCAGGACGTGGCTCGACACGATGACGCTGCGGCCGGATTCGCCCCAGGCCCGGATGGCGGCGATCACCTTGCGCCGGCCGATGGGATCGAGGCCCGCGAGCGGCTCGTCCAGCACCAGCAGCTCCGGGTCGTGGGCGATCGCCTGGGCCAGCTTGATGCGCTGCCGCATCCCCTTGCTGTAGCCGCCGATCTTCCGATCCGCCGCCGCCGTCAGGTCGACCGCCTCGAGGGCGCGGGCCGCGGCGTCCGCCGCCGCCGCGCCGTCGTAGCCGCTGAGGCGGAGCAGGGCGGTCAGCCATTCCATCCCCGTCATCCCGTCGTAGCAGCCGTCGTGGTCCGGGCAGTACCCGATACGGCGGAACGCGGCGGGGTTCCCCCAGATGGGTTCCCCCAGCACGTCGATTGTCCCCTGGCTCGGCCGGAGCTGGCCCGTCACCAGTTTCAGCAGCGTCGACTTGCCGGCCCCGTTCGGTCCGAGGAGGCCGCTGATGCCGGGGGGAATGTCCACGGTGACGTCGTTGAGGCCGATGACCTCGCCGTACCACTTCGACAGGCCGCGCGCGGCGACCACGCTCACGACACCACCTCGACGCCGCGCACGCGCCGGCCGAGTACCCAGACGGAGAGCCCGATGAGCGCCGCGACGATGAGCAGCGAAACGACCCACGGCGTGTCGTAGCGGGGGTCCGCGCCGAAGATCACGTCGCCCACCTGCTGCTGGCTGGCCGTGAAGGAGAGCCACGACCACGCGGAGCTGCCGGTGACGCCCCGAAGCACGTCGAACATCGCTCCCGTGAAGATCACGGCGCCGGCGTACATGACCCCGACGTAGCGCGCGCTGGTCGAGAGCGACGACAGCGCGACGATGGTGATGGCCGCGACCAGCGACTGCAGGAGGCCGTACGCGGTCACCGCCGGGAGGAGGAACGCGTGTTCGCGGACGAACTCGAGGCTGCCGGTGAACATCGTCTGCAGGACGAGCAGCAGCAGGGCCTGCACCCAGGTGATGAGCAGCAGGAACGCCATCACCGCCGTCAGCTTGCCGGCGACGTACTCCCAGCGCGTCAGGGGCCGGGCGAGATAGAGGGGCAGCGCGTTCGCCTGCCGGTCGTTCGCGATGGCGCCCGCGCCGGTGTAGATGGCGACGATGAAGACGAAAAAGGCCTGGCTGTCGAAGAAGTCGCGGAACGTCGCCGGGGTCGGGGCGATGAAGCCCTCGACCTGCGGGAAGTTCGCGGCCAGGTAGAACACGACGCCGCGGACGAAGAACTGCATCCAGGCGAAGAGCAGCACGAGGAGGAAGAGCTTCGACGAGAACATCCGCCGGATGCCGTTTCGCCCGATCACCCACCACGCGCGCCCCGGCGGGCGCCGCGTGCCGGCGTAGCGGGCGTAGCCCTGGTCGTGAATCGGCATGGCGGGATCAGGACTCTCCGACGGCGCGGGCGAAGACCTCCTCCAGGGTCTGCACGCTCGGCTGCAGGTGCCGGACCTGCACGTCGGCCTGCACGGCGAGGGCGAAGAGATCGCGGGCCGAGCGGCCGTCCCCGATGAGGACCCGGAGGAGGTTGTCGTCCGACGGGTGGCACTCGGCGCCGGCCGCGCGCAATGTCTCCACGAAGCGGTCCGCGTCTCCCTTGATCCGCACCTCGAACGCCTGCCGGTCGTCTCCCTTGAGCTCCGCGATCGGCCCGGCCGCGACGACGCGGCCCTCGTGCAGCACCACCACGTTGTCGCACGCCGCCTCGACATCCGGGAGAACGTGCGACGAGACGATGACGTTCACGCCCTTCCGCTGGGCGAGGTCGCGAATCAGATCGAGCATCTCGGCGCGCCCCTTCGGGTCCATGCCGTTCGTCGGCTCGTCGAGGAAGAGCAGATCGGGGTCGTGGACGAGCGCCTGCGCCAGCTTGATCCGCTGCTTCATGCCGGCCGAGTAGGTGTCGACCATACGGTAGCGCGCCTCGCCGAGGCCGACGTACTGCAGCACGGCATGCGCCCGCTGCATCGCATCGGCGGGCGGCAGGCCGGCCAGCTCGCCGCAGCAGGCGGTGAACGCGATGGCGTTCAGGCCGGGAAAGTGCGCGTCCGATTCCGGCATGTAGCCGAGGCGCGCGCGGATCTCGAGGGAGCGTTCGGTGACGTCGAGGTCGAACACCGACAGGCTTCCCGCGCCCCCGTCGGGAGGAACGAAACCGAGCAGCGCCTTCAGCAGCGTGCTCTTGCCCGCGCCGTTCGGCCCGAGCAGGCCGACCGCGCCGGGCGGAAAGGTGGCGTCGACATTGTCGAGCGCGCGCTGGCGTCCGTAGGTGATGGTGACGCCGTCAAGGCGAGCTACTGGCTCCGGTGCGGTGGTCACTGTGGGAGCTTCCAGAGGGTTCGACGGGTCGAACGCTGGCTGTGTTCAGTCCATTCTAGTTGCCTCGGTGAGAGGGCGTCATGTTCCACTGGCTATCGATTGACTTGACGTGAATCTCCTGTGTCACACGTCATGCATCGTGTTACAGTAACGATATCCAAGTCGTTCACAAGGGGCTCCTGGCGTTCTACGAGCGGGGGGATGCCCGTCGCCTCCCCGCGTCGCTGGTACCGAGGATCCGACGGATCCTGTCGGACTTGGACGCAGCCGTGGTGCCCGGAGACATGAACTTGCCCGGCTATCGTCTGCACCCGCTGACTGGCGACCGCCGCGGCCAATGGAGTGTGAGAGTTTCCGGAAACTGGCGCATCGTGTTTCGTTTCGAGGATGGCGTGCCGGTTGGCGTGACCTTGGTCGACTACCACTAGAGGGGGCACGATGCCGACGATGTACGACCCGACCCACCCGGGAGAGAGTCTCCGAGATGCACTGGCGGCCGAAGGCTGGACGGTGACCGAGGCGGCCGAGAAGCTGGGCTGCACGCGGCAGACCTTCTCACGCTTGTTGAACGGTCGCACCGGCGTTTCGCCTGCAATGGCGCTTGCCCTAGAACGCATCGGTTGGAGCAACGCGGCGTTCTGGGTGCGCCGGCAAGCGCAGTACGACTTGGCACAGGAACGTATTCGCCAAGAACGGGTCGTGGCATAGCCTGCTGCCCTTTTCGTTGGGCAATCTCGCGGCATGTCTGCCGTCTCACCGGAAGTGCGGCGCTAGTCCACCCCGCTCGTGACCGCCCAGTGGTCGCTCACGCGGCGAGCCTCTTCCGCACCGGGCCACGGCGGCATGGTGACAATCACCAACTGGAGGTCTTGGTTGCCAGTGCTGCGGAACTGGAAGTGCGTTCCGCACTCGATGCTCAGAGAGATACCCGGCTCGACGTCGATCACTGATTCGGCGTCCTCACGCCGTCGCCAGACTTGCCCCTTCCCGGCGAGGACGTACCAAAGCTCGTCGACCGTGGCGTGGACGACCGCTATCGTGACAGCACCCTTTGGCAGCGTGCAATGCACCATGCTGCCGCCCGGTACCGTGACCAGTTCGCGAATCCGCGAACCGTCTGGGGCGAGGACCGCCTTGCCGTCCGCTAGACGCACCGTCTGCATCCACATCCTCCGTCCGACCTATCCGGGTTACGCCGAGCCCGACAGGCAGTAAGTCCTGTCCGGCTACGGGTCGGCGAAGCGGACCACCGTGTTGCCGCGGCCCTCGTTGCGTTCGAAGAGCTCGGAAGCTCCGTCGGTCGCGCCCGTAGCAGAGCACTCGATCGGCCCCCGCCGCGGTTGGGGACGCCTGCTTCTCGGGCGTGCTGACGCCGGCGATCACCTGCGCGTCCATCGCCTTGGCAAGCTCGATGGCGGCCAGGCCTCGCGCAGCGGGTCGGGGGTGGCAACGGGAGCGCCCGCCTCTTCCAGACCGGAGTAGCGGTGGCAGCGGATGGCCCGCATGGGATCGGGTGTCGTGACTACAGGCATCCCCCGATCATCTCACGCGAGAATCGGCGCAACTCGTCGCGGATTCTACACTGCCATCGTGCTAGCATAGTGACTGCACTTGGTGGCTCCATGGGTACTCTGACCATACGCAACCTCGACGATCGGGTAATCGACAAGCTCAAGGCCCAGGCCCAGGCGAATCAACGTTCGCTGGAAGGCGAGGTTCGCCACGTGCTGGCGGACCACACAGACCGTCGCTCTCGCATGGCGGAGTTTCGAGAGCGGACAAAGTGGCTCGCGTCCGCAACTGCCGGTACTCCGCAGTCCGACAGCGTTACGCTGCTGCGGGCTGATCGGGACCGGTGAATCTGACCGTCGACGCCAGCATTGTCGTGAAGTGGTTCGTGGAGGAACCGCTTCGCGACAAGGCTCGCCGCCTGCTGTCCCACAGGCTGGGTCTGCACGCTCCCGAAATCCTGCTCGCCGAGTTCGCGAACACCATCTGGAAGAAGGCTCGCACGGGGGAGATCGACGACCCGCAGCCGTACTTCGACGAGCTGGCGCGGCTCCGGGATAACGTCACACTGCATCCCTATGGCCAACTCGTTGAACACGCGGCGCAGATTGCCACCGCTATTGACCATCCGGTCTACGACTGCCTCTACTTGGCGTGCGCAGAGGCGACAGCGTCGGCGCTAGTCACGGCCGACAAACGGTTCGCCAGGAAGATCGCCGAGCATATGCCGGGCGCGGATGTGAGATACATCGGTGCGCCAGGCGTGGCCGAAACGATCACGGCGGCGGCGACTGCTCTGGTCATCAGTCGAGAGAAGGTCGAGATGCTGAGCGATGCTTATGACGTCTCTGCCGCCACGGATGAGCACGTTATCGCTTCCCTTCGCGGCCAAAGCACGATGCCGCCGGCCTTGACGCCCGAGGACTTGGACTTGATGGCGGACTCACCTTCCTCCAGGCGGCTCGTCGACATGATCGGCGCATTGAGTGACGAAGAACGTGTCGATCTGCTAGCACTTGGATGGTTCGGTGCGGGGCTGCAGAACAGTGACTGGCGAAAGAACTTCGAGCATGCCAGTGGATTGGTGGGGCGGGTTAGCCATCACTACGTGGCCGGTTACGGTGAATACTGGCGGAGGGGATACGCACTCGTGTCAGGCCTGAAACAGACCTGACAGCCGCGACCAGGGGCTATCCAGCGGTCGCGACATTGAGGACAGTCTCGAAGAGGGTGGGCCGCATGACAACGAAGATCAGTGTGGACGAAAGCTGTAGCCGGCTGAACGAAGCGTGGCGCCCGCGCGTCATTGCCACCCTGAATGGGCAGGAGGTCAAGCTCATCCGGGTGAAGGGCGTCTTCCCTTGGCACCACCACGAGGATGCCGACGAGTTCTTTCTGGTGTGGAAGGGACGGTTCTCGGTCGAGTTCCGCGACCGGCGAGTAGACATGCAAGAGGGAGAGTGCGTCCTGGTGCCCCGTGGCGTCGAGCACCGTACTTCTGCGATGGAGGACGCCTATGTTCTGTGCTTCGAACCGGCCGGTACGGTAAACACGGGGAATCTCGCGGCAAGTGAATTCACCGCGCCTTGCGGCGTCTCGATCTTCGATGCCGACAAGCCCGCGGGGTGACTCCCGGGCCAGGGAAGATCACCTACGGCACTTGAACCGTAACGGGCCCGAAAGAACAATCAGTCGGACGGGTCGGTGAAGCGGACCACCGTGTTGCCGCGGCCCTCGTTGCGCTCGAAGAGTTCGAAGGCCTCGATGAACCGGTCGAGAGAGAAGATGCGGTCCGCCCGCGGCGTGATTGCCCCCGTCGCCATGAAGTCAAGGATCTCGGCGACGTTCCGCTGGTGCCCCTCGGGATGGGCGTGCGCCCAGCCGGACCACATGCTGCCGACGACAACCGCCTGCTTGATGAGCAGCAGCCCCGGCCGGATCGGCCGCTGCCCGGCCGTGAACCCGACGAGGCAGATGCGGCCGAGGGGGCGGATGGCCGAGACCAGCGCCGCCTCGAACAACTCGCCCTGCACCATGTCGACCACCACGTCGACGCCTTGCGGATGGCCCAGCTCGGCCGCGGCCTGCCGGACGGCGCCCTTGAACTGACGGAAGCTCCGTCGGTCGCGCCCGTAGCAGAGCACCCGGTCGGCCCCCGCCGCGGTCGGCGCCGCCTGTTTTTCGGGCGTGCTGACGCCGGCGATGACCTGCGCGCCCATCGCCTTGGCAAGCTCGATGGCGGCCAGGCCGACGCCGCCCGACGCGCCGTCGACCAGCACGAGGCTGCCGGGCTCGACCTCGCCCAGCACCCTCAGCGAGTGGTAGGCGGGGAAGTAGTTCCGTCCCAGGTTGGCGCATCGCTCCAGCGGCACCTCGTCCGGCGCCTTCCACACCGACGCGGCCGGCGCCTTGACGACCTCCGCGAGACAGCCGATGCTCGCCTGCGCGATCGCCCGGTCGCCGGGCCGGACGTGCTCGACTCCGGCTCCCACCTCCGCCACCGTTCCAGCCGCGTCCATGCCCGGCACGTAGGGGAGGCCGGGCTTGCTCTGGTAGAGGCCCTGCGCCTGGAGCGCGTCGGGGTACTGCACTCCCGCAAACGCGGTCCGCAGCAGCACGTGGCCCGCCTCGCACGCCGGGGCCGGGATCTGGTCCAGCGACAGGACGTCGCGCAACGGGTCGGGAGTGGAAACGGGAGCGCCTGCCTCGTCCAGGCCGGAGTAGCGGTGGCAGCGGACGGCCCGCATGGGACCGGGTGTCGTGACTTCGAGCATCCTCCGATCATTTCACGCCGGAACGGCTGCGGTGAAGCGACCTATTATGTGGCCGTGCTGTTGCGGATGGCCGTGCTCGAGCGCGTCGTCTGCGGAGAGATCACGCTGATCTTCCGCCGTTGGCGCCGGCCGACCGTCCGCGCCGGAGGCAGCCTGCGGACCGCCGTCGGCATGCTGCGCATCCTCGACGTTGCGACCGTGGACGAGACCGACGTCTCCGATGCCGACGCCTTGGCGGCAGGCTACCCCTCACGCGCCGTCCTGCTGGCGGATCTCCCGGCGCGGCAGGGCTGCCGCCTCTACCGGGTCGTGGTGGCGTTCGGGGGCGCCGACCCGCGCCACGCGCTTCGGGAGCAGGCGGCGCTCTCGGACGCGGAGGTCGAGGAGGTCCTGCGCTGCCTCCGGCGGCTCGACGCGGGATCCGCGGATGGCCATTGGACCCGGCGCGCGCTGGAGGCGATAGAGGCCCAGCCGGGGGGCGTCTCCAGCCTGCTGGCCCGGCGGCTCGGTTGCGAGCGCGTCTGGCTGAAGCGGCAGATCCGCAAGCTCAAGAACCTCGGCCTGACCAGCAGCCTGCGCGTCGGCTACGAACTCTCCCCGCGGGGGCGGGTCGTGCTGGAGCACCTGCGAGGCGGGGGAGAGGAGTAGCGTCGGTTCCTCAGGCGCCGGCGGGCTGGCGCAGACGCCGCGCGATGTTGTCGACGACCACCTTGCCGTGGAAGCGTCCGTTCTCGATGAACACTTCCCCGCGGTTCGCACCGGCGACGACCGCGCCGGCGAGGTAGAGCCCGGGGACGTTGGTCTCGTAGGTCTCGGCGTCGTGCCGCGGGACGTTGTTGGCGGCGACTTCGACCCCGGCGCCGCGGAGGAAGTCGAGGTCTGCCAGGTAACCGGTGAGGAGGTAGACGCCCTCGGCCGGGAGGACCTCCGTCGGACCGCCGTTGACGGGCTGCACGACCACCTCGTGCGGGCGGATCTCGACGACGCGGGTTTCGAAGCGGGCCGGGATGGACCCTTCGGAGATCCGGTTCTCGATGTCCGGCTTGACCCAGTACTTGATGGAATCGCCCAGCACGGCGCGGCGATGGACGAGGGTCACGTGCGCTCCGCTGCGGTAGAGGTCCAGTGCCGCCTCGGCCGCCGAGTTCTTGCCGCCGACGACGACCACCGGCCGCCGGTAGAACTCGTGCGGCTCGGTGTAGTAGTGCGAGACGTGGGGCAGGTCCTCGCCCGGAATGCCGAGCTGGTTCGGGTGGTCGTAGCAGCCGCTCGCGATCACCACGGTCCGCCCCTGCCACACCTGGTCGCCATGCTCGTCGCTCCGGGTGCGCACGGTGAACGGCGCGTCGGGCGACGCTCCCGGCTCGACCGAGGTCACGCGGTAGCCGAAGTCGACCTGCAGGTCGAACGTGTCGACGACGCGCCGGTAGTAGCGGAGCGTCTCGTCGCGGGTCGGCTTGCCGTGCGGGGTCACGAAGGGCAGGCCGCCGATCTCGAGCAGGTCCGGCGTCGTGAAGAACACCATCTGAGGCGGAAAGTGGAAGATGGCGTTGACCAGTACGCCCTTCTCGAAGATACGGGTGTCGAGACCCGCCTCCTTTGCCGCGATCGCGGCGGCGAGGCCGGCCGGGCCGGCGCCGATGATGATCAAGTCATGCACGGTTCATTCATCCTATCTTCCGGTGTATTCAACTAGCGCGTTGCTGATCACGGCCATGGCGCTCCCTACCGTTCGCACTTCGTCGCGTGTCTGATCGAACCGGAGCAGCTCGAGGCGCTGCCCGGCGATAACGACGCGCTCGACTCCGGCCGGAATCGGGACGAACACGCGTTCGACCCCGGCCGGCGCGAGGGCCTTTAGCCCCGCTGGCCCTGCGCCTCCGCCGACCCGGTCGACGAGGTCGGACGCGTTGCGGAACTCGCTGACGACATAGCGCCGGGCCAGGATGTCGCCGGTGGCGGTGGCGACCGCCACCTCGGCCAGGTACCGGGTATACGCGCGGCCCGCCCGCACCTCATCCTCCGAGTAGGTGTGGCGGTTGTGCAGGTCGAACGAGAGCGTCGCCTCGCCGCGCCGCGGAGGCAGCACGACGGTGATGGCCAGCGTCGGGTCCGACTGAATGAGCACGTCGCAAAACGGGACATTGGTGGTGACCCCTACGCCGAGCACCTGTGGACAGCGTACCTCGACCGGCTCGACCACCGTCGTCTGGACGGCGGCCCCGGCCGCGGCCGCAGGCACAACCGCGGGCGCCGCCGCAGCGGCGGACTCCGCCCCGGCGGCAGCCGCAACAGCGGCCACGGGTGCAGCCGCAGCGGGCGCCGCAGCACACAGCGCGATCAGCCCGGCGCGCGCAATCTTCATTCGTGTCGGGCTCCCGGGTTTGGCGCGGCGGCCGCCGCGTGCATGCCGGCCGACGGATCGAGCCGCGCGTGCAGGTCTCCCTGCAGTTTCAGCAGCTCGAGAAATTCCATGCGCGTCCGCGCGTCGCTCCGGAACGATCCCAGCATCGCGCTCGTCAGCGCGAACGAACGCTGTTTCTGCACGCCCCGCATCTCCACGCAGAGGTGCGTCGCTTCCACCACGATGCCGACCCCGAGCGGGTTCAGCTTGTCGAGCAGCACGTGCGCGATCTGGTTCGTCATCCGTTCCTGAATCTGCAGCCGCCGGGCGAAGACATCGACCAGCCGGGGGATCTTGCTCAGGCCCACCACGCGGTCGCGCGGCAAGTAGGCGATATGGCACTTCCCGAAGAAGGGCAGCAGGTGGTGCTCGCACAGGCTGTAGAAGTCGATGTCGCGAACGATGACCATCTCGTTGCAGTCGACCGTGAAGAGGGCGTCGTTCAGGACGTCGTCGACATCCTGATCGTAGCCGCTGGTGAGGAACTTCAACGCGTCGGCCACCCGTTGCGGGGTGCGGACGAGTCCCTCGCGCGTCGAGTCTTCGCCGATCTCGGCTAGGAGTATCTCGACCGCGGCGCGGACCCGTTCTTCGTTCATCGCGGCGGACATCAGTAGGTGTAGAACCCCCGGCCGGTCTTGCGCCCGTGGCGGCCCGCGAGCACCATCCGTTTGAGCAGCGGCGGCGGCGCGAACCGTTCCTCGCGGAACTCCTCGTACATGATGCCGGCGATGTAGTAGGTCGTGTCGAGACCGACGAAGTCGAGCAGCGTGAACGGCCCCATCGGGTGACCCATTCCCAGCGTCATCGTCTTGTCGATGTCTTCGAGCGATCCCGCTCCCGACTCGTAGGCGCGGATCGCGTCGAGCAGGTACGGGATCAGCAGGCGGTTCGCGATGAACCCCGGCCGGTCCGGCGCGGTGACCGGGTCCTTGCCGACGCTCCGGCCGAACGCCATCGCCGCCTCGTAGGTGGCGTCGCTGGTCTCGATGCCCCGGATGACTTCCACCAGCTTCATGATCGGCACCGGACTGAAGAAGTGAATGCCGACGAAGCGGTCGGGCCGCCCCGTCGCCGAGGCGAGCTCGGTGATGCAGAGCGACGACGTGTTGCTGGCGAAGACGGTGTCCGGTCCGACGAGCGGCTCGAGGGCGTTGAAGAGGTCGCGCTTGACGTCGATCTGTTCGACGATCGCCTCGATGACGAGATCGCAGCCCGCCAGATCCTCCACGCGGCTGGTGACGGTCAGGTTGCCGAGGGTGGCGTCGCGCTGTTCCGGCGTTACCTTGCCGCGCTCGACGCCCGCGGACAGGAACCGGTCGATACGGGCCCGGCCCGCCTCCGCGGTCGCGTCGTCTATCTCGCGAACGATGGTCCGGTAGCCCGCCTGCGCGGAAACCTGGGCTATCCCCGAGCCCATCAGACCGCACCCCGCAATGCCTATCGTGTTAACTGTCATCGATTACGGTCGGCCCGAAAACACGGTCACGGAGCGCCGGGGGCGGGGGCGTCCTGGCCGGGGAGCAAGTCGAGGAGGGCGTCGGCCGGGAGATCGAACGACAACATCACGTTCGCACCGTCGCCGCTGAGCTGGAGCGCGTTCAGGAGGGTGGCCAGCTCGGGGCGTTCCGCCGCCTGCAACCGTCCGAGGGCCAGGAACCCCTGTACCAGGTCGCGGAGGTTGCGACCCGTCTCCTCGTCCGTCGCCTCCGCGGTGAGCCGCCCGCGGACGCCGCCGTTCACCTGGCCGCCGAGGGCGAACGCCGAAACCTGTGACATCTGCGATGCCAGTTGCTCGGGCACGACCGCGGCGTCCTGCAGGTCGTCGATGCTTCCGACGGTCCAGGCCGTGCTCCCCTCGTCGACGTGCTCCAGAAGCCCCATCAGGCGCGGGTTCGTATCCGCTCCGGCTTCCTCGTCGAGCGCCTGGCGCACGAGCGTTTCCGACCCGATTGCGACCACGCCGGGCTCGATGAACGCCAGGGCCGCGTCCTCGCCGACGGGATTGTCCCGGTCGGTCTCCAGGAGGATCAACGGGCGGCCGGCGTGGTCGATCGAGATCCCGCCCCGGGCGATGGCGATCGATTCGATGCGGTCGGCGTCGAAGCGTCCCACGAGGACGATTATTCCGTCCGTGCCGTCCCGCCCGCTGGGGACGAGCGCCGCGGCGACGCGATCGATGTCCGTGTCGAGATCGATGCCGGACCAGTCTTCGAGGGCGGCCACCCCGCCGTCGTCGGGTTCACGTTCCCGCAGCCGCGAGCGCAGGTCGGAGTTCATCACGTCGCGGACATTGGCGAACGAGATGATGGCCGCGTCGGCCGGGAGATACCGGAGTTCGTCGGGGTGGCCCTGGGCCAGGGCGGGCAGGCCGCCGCCGAGCCAGGCGACAAGGCCGACGGCCAGACCGGCCACGACGAGGCCGCCTCCGCCGAAGACGACATAACGCGTTCCCCTGCTCATCCGGGTAGCCCCTACGGGAGTATACCGGCCCACGCCCCGGAATGTTCCCGGCCGGGACCGGTGGTCCGGGAGTCTGACGGCGGCCGCGACCCGCCGGGGCGGGCAGCTGCTGGCGGGCCGCTATTGGACGCCGCAGGGTGGACCGGAGGCGCCGCCGCCCAGCAGCCGCATTTCCAGCAGATCGATCAACGCGGCGCAACGGTCGCACGGAGTGGCGCATTCGAGCAGCGCCTGCTTCTCGATGGGCGTCAGCTCCAGGTACTGGGAAAGGGCGTTCACCAGTTCGGCGTCGGCCATCTCACGCGGAATACGGGGAGCCGCGGTGTGGGCGTTCTGGTTCGACTGGCGTACGAGAAGCGCCTCGAGGCGCTGGCGGCCGTCGTGCAGGCGTTCCGGGTCGGCTGCCGCGGCGTCGGCGAACGGCTCGATGGTGGCGATCCGGTAGTTCCGCGAGTGGTCCTCGTCGACCACGCGGAAGCGCTCCACGCCCCGCAGGACGATGTTGTAGCGGCCCTCGGGAAGCGTCTCCACGTGGGTGATTCGGCCGGCGCAACCGACCGGAAAGACCGGCGGATTCGGATCCGGATGCTGCTGCCAGCCGTCGCGGAGCAGCACCATCCCGATGACGCGATCGCCGTCGAGGGCGTGGGCCACCATTTCGCGGTAGCGGGGCTCGAAGATATGCAGCGGCAGGAAGACGCGGGGGAACAGCACCACGTTCGGGAGCGGGAAGATCGGGATGCGGGAGGGGCGCGGGGAACTCGGCACGGTGGTCTGGCGCTCCTGTCAATGTACCGTCTTCGTCTTCCGGTCCATGTAGTCCATCAGCACGTAGCGGCCCAGGGTGTAGGGCGTCGTGAAGTAGGCCTTGCCACGGCAGATGGCGGCGACGCGCCGGACGAAACTGACCAGGTCGTAGTCGCGGGCCAGCATGAACGTGTTGATCATGATGCCGGCGCGCCGGCAGTTGGCCACCTCGGCGAACGTCTCGCGGATGATCATCGGGTCGAGACCGAAGGCGTTCCGGTAGATGCGGCCATTCTCCTGGGTCAGGGCGGAGGGCTTGCCGTCGGTGATCATCACGATCTGCCGCATGTCCTTCCGCTGCCGTTCCAGCAGGCGCCGGGCGAGGCGGAGCCCCTCGCGCGTGTTGGTGTAGTAGGGCCCGACCCGGACGCGTGCGAGCTGCTTGACCGGGATCTCCTCGGCGGAGTCGTGGAACAAAACGGCGTTGAGGGCATCGCCCGGGAACTGGCTCCGGATGAGGTGCGACAGGGCCAGGGCCACCTGCTTGGCAGGGGTGAAGCGGTCCTCGCCGTACAGGATCATCGAGTGGCTGCAGTCGAGCATCAGGACGGTAGCGCACGAGCTCTGGTACTCGCCCTGCGAGACCATAAGGTCTTCGTAGCGCACGTCGATCGCGGGATCGCCGGCCGCGCCCGTGGGCGCGCCGGACCTGGACCCGGCCCCGGACGCACCGGCGGCCGACCCCGCGGGTGTCGCGGTCCGCTGGACGGCATTCAGTATCGTGCCGCTGGCGTCGAGGTTCAGCGTGTCTCCGAACTCGTACTGCTTGGACGCGCCGCCGGCTTCGACCCCGGTGGCCATCTCGCGGGTGTCGTGCCGGCCGACGCTGGCCCGGCCGGTCGAGCCGAGCAGGTCGCGGAGGGCCCGGTAGCCGAGAAAGTCGAGGCTCTTGTCGGTTACCTCGAAGCGCGCCTGCCCCGGGTCCTGGTCGGGGCCGAGCCCGCCGCCGGCGCCGGGCGCCTCGGTCCTCTCGGCGTCCGAGTCCAGCGTGATGTAGCCCTGGGCCGCCATCTGGCGGATCAACTCCTCCACGAGGGCTTCCAGTTGCGAGCGCCCCTCCGCCTGATCGGCGTCGGCCGGATCCCCCAGCAGCCGCTCGACCGCTTCGTCCGAGAGCAACCCGTCGCGGAGCAGGGCGTCGAGGATGGCGTCGTGGAGCGACTGCACAGTTCGGTCGTCGCGATCCTCGCCGTACGGATCGTGCGGGCCGTAGGGCGAGTCGAACCCGCTCGACAGGAGCAGCCTCGACAGTTTCGACACCAGCTCGTCGATGTCGATGGCGCCGAACGGATCGCCGGTGTAGCGCGTGTACCGGTACCGCACTTCAGTTGTAGTACTGCTTCTTCTTGTTCTTGTTGCGGCCGGATCGCCGGCCGCCGCGCCGTGACTTCTCGGGCGTATCGAACGACGATTCGGGGCGGTCGAGGGCCGGCTCGCGGTGCATGCGCTCGGGCCGCTCGGAGCGGGGAAGGCCCTCGTAGCCGCCGCCCTCGCTCCGGCTGATCCGGCGGACGGCGCAGAGTCCCTCGAGGATGAAATCGATGGCGGCGGCGACGTCCGGCTCCGGGTCTCCGGGCGCGGCGCCGGCGTGGCTGGCCAACTCCATCAGGCCGTGGATCTGCGAGACGTCCTTCAGCATCGCGGTCGACGCGGTGGTATCGCTTTCCTGCAGCGTGCCCCCCATGTCGAACCACTCGACCACCTGGGTGGTGTCGACGCCGTCGAACCAGCCGTCGAAGACCGCGGCGATGGCCCCGTGGATCAGTTCGTGCGCCACCGCGTCGGCGCCCCGCAGCTCACCCTCGTACTCCAGCTCGAACTTCCCGGTCATCGACGGGAGGGCGGCGTAGACGTCGGTGACGCGCGCGGTCGGCGATTCGCCCGCCGCGAGGGCCCGCCGCTCCGCGTTCGACACGACGTTCTCCAGGCAACTGATGGGCATCCGCTGACTGACGCCGGAGCGGCCGTCGATCCGCTTGTTGGATCGCGCCTGAAACGCCAGTTCCTCGATCACTTCGCGCACGTAGGGCGGGACGTTGACGTCGCCGGGAGCGCCGTCCCCGTCGCGCGCGACCCACGCTTCCTGCCGGGTGATGGCGACCGCCTCCTCCCGCGTCCTCGGGTAGTGGGTCCGGATCTCGGAGCCGATGCGGTCCTTGAGCGGGGTGACGATCTTGCCGCGGGCGGTGTAGTCCTCGGGGTTGGCGGTGAACGCCATCATCACGTCGAGGTGGAGGCGGACCGGGTAGCCCCGGATCTGCACGTCGCCTTCCTGAAGGATGTTGAACAGGCCCACCTGAATCTTGCCGGCAAGGTCGGGCAGCTCGTTGATGGCGAAGATGCAGCGGTTCGCCCGCGGCACGAGGCCGTAGTGGACGGTCAGCTCGTCGGAGAGGTGCCGGCCGGCGCGCGCCGCCTTGATCGGATCGATGTCGCCGATCATGTCGGCGATCGTCACGTCGGGGGTGGCCAGTTTCTCCACATAGCGGAGCGACCGGTCGAGCCAGGCGACCGGCAGCTCGTCCCCCTCGACCCGCACCCGCTCGCGGCTGGCGGCAGAGATCGGGGCGAGCGGGTCGTCGTTGATGTCGGAGCCGGCTATAACCGGGATCGCTTCGTCGAGCAGGTCCATGAGCCCGCGGATGAGCCGCGTCTTCGCCTGACCGCGCAGACCCAGCATCACGAAGTCGTGCTGCGCCAGCAGGGCATTCACCACCTGGGGAACGACGGTTTCGTCGAAGCCGACGATGCCCGGAAAAAGGGGGGCGCCGCTGCGGAGGCGGGCTATCAGGTTTTCGCGGAGTTCGCGCCGCACGGAGCGCCGGCGGATCTTGCCTGCGTCGACGGCTTCGCGCAGCGCGCCTAGCGTGGTGGGCCGCATGGATCGATCTTAGCAGCCCGGCTGTCGGCCACCCGTGGTGAAATCCAGCAGCGGCGAGAGAGGGCCGCGAACGTTGCCGCGAGGTCTTGACAGGACTACAATGCGGAGGACTGTGGGTTGGTGTGCGCTCTTGACGCCGGCCCCCGGAACGGATTTGGGCGGCCGCCATCGGCTGGCGGCATCGCGATATCTGGAGAAGACGTTATGACCGAGCGGCCGAAGTATCCCGGCGAACGGATCACCGCAAACGGGAATCAGCTCGTCTCGTACCACACCGAGGCGCGGATTGCCGATGCGGGGATTTTCTATCCGATCACTCCCTCGACGGAGGGTGGCGAGCTGTACCAGCAGTCCTTCGCCGAAGGGCGCCTGAACGTCTTCGGGCGGAACACGCTGGCGGTCGAGGCCGAGGGCGAGCATGCTGCCCAGGGCGGCGCCATCGCCTACTCGGTCTGCGGGCGGCGGGTCGTCAACTTCACGTCGGGCCAGGGGATCGTCTACGGAATCGAGCAGTATTACCACGCGCCCGGCAAGGCGTCGACGATGGTGGTCGAGGTGGTGGCGCGCGCCCTCACGAAGCATGCGCTGAACGTCCACTGCGGGCACGACGACGTCTACGGCGCGCTCGACGTCGGCTGGATCATCCTGTTCGCGAAGGACGCGCAACAGGCCGCCGATCAGGCGCTGATCATCCGGCGCGTCACCGAGTTGAGCCTGACCCCCGGCATGAACGTGCAGGACGGCTTCCTGACGTCGCACCTCGAGCGGACCTTCTACCGGCACGAGTCGGAGCTGATCCGCGAGTTCCTCGGCGCCCCCGACGACATCATCGAGTGCCCGACCGAGGCCCAGCGGACGCTGTACGGCCCGACGCGGCGCCGCGTCCCGCGCATGATCGACCTGGCCAACCCCGTGCTCCTCGGCCCGGTGCAGAACCAGGAGCACTACATGCAGGGCGTCGTGGCGCGCCGCAACAACTTCGTCGAGCCGATTCTCGGCTTCCTCGAGGAGGCGCACGCGGACTTCGGCCGGCTGACCGGCCGTTACTACGGCCTCGTCACCGAGTACAAGGCGGACGACGCCGAGACGGTGTTCCTGTCGCTCGGTTCGGCGGCCGAGAACTGCGAGGCGGCGGTCGATCACCTGCGGGCGACGCGGGGCGCGAAGGTGGGCTCGATCCACCTCAACGTCTTCCGGCCCTTCCCGGAGCAGGCGCTGGTCCGGGCCCTCGCCGGCAAGAAGAACGTCATCATTCTCGAGCGGACCGACGAGCCCCTCGCCGGCGACAACCCGATGGGCCGCGACACCCGCACCGCGCTCAACAAGGCGCTCAAGGTGAACGGCCGCCCGGTCGAGGCCGGCTTCCCGGAGGTTGCGCCCGAGGACATGCCGCGCCTGTTCAACGGCACCTACGGCCTTGGGTCGCGCGACTTCCGTCCCGAGCAGATCATCGGGGCCTACGAGTACGTCCACGAGGGGCGCGCCCGGTCCGACGGCAAGACCGCGGACGAAGGCGAGTCGTTCCTCGTGCTCGGCGTGCCGCACCCCTACGAGGTGAAGTCGGACGAAACGCCGTCGCTCCTGCCGGAAGGGGCCATCGCCGTACGGTTCCACTCCATCGGCGGCTGGGGCGCGATCACGACCGGCAAGAACCTGGGCGCCATCATCGGCGACTTCAACGACTTCCTTTCCGAGCGGAGCGCCGAGACGGACGACTTCGGCCGGCCGAAGGAAGTGATTCACGTCTCCGCCAACCCGAAGTACGGGTCGGAGAAGAAGGGGGCGCCGACCTCCTACTTCCTCGTCGTCGCGCCGGAGCGGATCCGCGTGAACTGCGACCTCCGCCATGTCGACGTCGTGCTCTGCTGCGACCCGAAGGCGTTCACGCATTGCAACCCGCTGGAAGGGATGTCGGAAGGGGGCGCGCTCATCTGGGAGTCGGACGAGGAGCCGCAGGACGCCTGGGAGCGGCTGCCGCTCTGGGCCCGCTCGCAGATCATCGAGCACAAGATCCGGATCTTCACGCTGCCCGGCTTCGATATCGCGCGCAACGCGACCAACCGTCCCGACCTGCAGTTGCGGATGCAGGGCAACGCGTTCCTGGGCGCCTTCTTCTCGGTGTCGCCGCTGCTTCAGGACTTCGAGATCAGTCGGGAGCAGTTCGAGGAAGTGGTCCACGCGCAGTACCAGAAGAAGTTCGGACGCCTGGGGCCGGCCGTCGTCAAGTCGAACATGGAAGTGATGACGCAGGGCTTCAGCCGCGTGCGCGAGATTCCGGTCGGCGAGGTCAACGCAGCCGACCGGTCGACCCTGCGCGGCCTGCCGCTCCTCCCGCTGGCGGCGACGCCGGAGGCACCGGAAGCGAACGGCGGCGGCTGCGCGACCTGCCGCTCGCACCCGGCGCCCGAAGGCCAGGACGAGCGGACGCCGGTGACCCGGATCGCCAGCTTCGATGGCGAGTTCCGCTCGGACTACGGCTACGACCAGCCCGCGTCGCCGCTCGCCGCGATGGGTGTGATGGCGGCCGGCAGCGGCGACACCGCGTCCAAGTACGTTGCCCGGCGCGAGACGCCCCTCTTCATTGCCGAGAACTGCACGCAGTGCATGGAGTGCATCTCGGTCTGTCCGGACACCGCGCTCCCGAACTGCTCGCAGGAGATCGACACGATCCTGACGACGGCGATCTCGAACTACGTCACCGACGGCGGGGAGCGGGCGAGAATGCTCGCCAAGGTGCCGGAGATCGAGGCGCAGACGCGCGAGCGCATGAACGCCGCGGTGACCGCGAAGGAAAAGACGCCGCTGCCGGAGATCATTCGCGACGTCACCAACAGCGTCGACGGCTTCTCGGAGACCGCCAAGGCGGAGTTCTTCGATGTCATCGAGAAGCAGCCGCTGGCGTACCAGGGTGTGAACGCCATCTTCAAGTCGGCCGAGAAGAAGCACCCGGGCAGCGGCGGCATCTTCTCCATCTTCGTCTCGGACCTCTGCAAGGGGTGCGCGGCGTGCGTCACCGCCTGCGGCGACCATGACGCGCTCCGGATGGTTCAGGAGACCGAGCAGGTGAACGCCGATCACGAGACCGGAACGGCGTTTCTCGATCTGCTGCCCGACACGTCGCAGAAGTTCCTCGGCCTCTACAACAACGAAAACCCGACAGACTCGAAGACGGCGACGCTGCGCAACCTGATGATGGTCCGGCGCAACTACGACGCGCTGGTTTCGGGTGACGGCGCCTGCGCCGGCTGCGGCGAGAAGAGCATTCTGCGGGCCATCGCGGGAGTGACCGAGGCG
Source organism: Acidobacteriota bacterium (assembly GCA_009838525.1). NCBI lineage: Bacteria > Pseudomonadati > Acidobacteriota > Acidobacteriota bacterium. The sequence continues at coordinate 175,602 of VXRJ01000019.1, read as the reverse complement.
TACCTGCGGCCCATCTTCCACGCGAAGGCGGATCGGCTGATCGCCTTGGCCGACCGGTTCGAGCAGGACGGTCCGGCCCGCCTGGCGGCGCTGGCCGACCGGGATCCGGAGCAGCACCGGCTCTTCGTCCGGACCGTCGCCCACATCGTGATGGGGCTCGGCGGAGACACCGACGACGATACGACGGCGCGGCTGGAGGCGCACGGGCCGATCGCGGACAAGGACGCGGTCGGCGCCATCGCCGCCGTCATGCGGCAGGAGGCGTTCAACCACCGCGACCTCCAGGCGCTCGACGGCCGGCTGCCGAACGGCCAGTCGGTGATGGCGATGGCGGCGCACACCGGCTGCAACACGGTGTACGGCTCGACGCCGCCCAACAACCCGCACCCGTACCCCTGGATGAACTCGTTGTTCCAGGACGGATCGACCATCGGCTGGCTGATCGGCGAGAGCTTCATCATGGACCACGGTCGGCGCTCGGTCATTCCGGAGCGGCTGGCGACCTGGATGCTGGAGCGCGACGACGACATCATCGACGAGCAGCGCTACTACGATTTCACCCACTTCTCCGACAACCTGATGACGGACGAGGAGATCCTCGAGATGCCGCGGGTCTGGATAGTGGGCGGCGATGGCGGAATGGGCGACATCGGCTACCAGAACGTGTCGAAGATGATTCTGCAGAACCGCCCGAACGTGAAGGCGGTGATGCTCGATACGCAGGTCTACTCGAACACCGGCGGCCAGAACTCCGACTCGACGCCGATGCTGGGCGGCGGCGACATGAACGCGTTCGGCGCCGCCAGCCAGGGCAAGTGCGTGGAGAAGAAGACGGTGGCCGAGACGTTCCTCGCCGGCCACGGCTCGCCCTTCGTCGCGCAGGTGTCGATCGCGAACGCGCCGAAGCTGTTCCGGTCGATCCTCGACTCGCTCGAGTACCGCGGGACCGCCTTCCTGCAGTGCTTCACCACCTGCCAGCCTGAACACGGCGTCGGCGACGACATGGCGCTTGACCAGGCCCAGCGGGTCCGCGACTCGCGGGGCGCGCCGGAGTTCGTCTTCAATCCGCGGCTGGGCGAGACCTACGCGGAGGCGCTCGATCTGAAGGGGAATCCCAACGCGAAGGGCGACTGGTACAAGACGCGGTTCAAGTCGACCGGCGAGCGCTACCGCTACACCGTCGCGCACTGGTGCGCCACCGAGGCGCGGTTCCGCAACCACCTGAAGAAGATCAAGGAAGAGGACGCCGAACGGATGATCCCGCTCGAGAACATGCTGTTGCGGCTGACGCAGAACGACGTGGTCTACCGCCGGCACCTCGACCCGGAGCACCGCGCCTACGTGCCGGACTTCGGCGTCTATATCAAGACGCTTCCCGCGAAGGGCGACAAGCCGGTCCTGATGAAGATCTCGCGGCAGTTGGTTCTCTTCTGCGTGGAGCGCCGCAAGGCGTGGCGCCTGCTCCAGAGCAAGGCCGGAATCGAGAACGTCGAGTATCTCGCGCAGCGCACGCTGCTCGACGACGTCGATTCGGGCCGGCTGTCCAAGGAGGAGCTCTTCGACCGCGCCGAGGAGCTTCTCGAGGAACGGATCCTCGGCCCCGCCGCCTCGAAGACGGCGTAGCTAGCTAACGCTGCCGAAGTCCGCATCGTCGCGCCGGGCCTTCGTAAGCCGCATCGCCCGAGGCGTTGCCGGCGGCGCGCTGGCCTTGTCGGGCCAACCGCGGTTCGCGGGCGCCGCGCCGGGGCAGCTCGGTGCGGGGTTTGGCGACACCTATCCGTGGGCCAGGCTGCGGTCACGCCTGCATGGGCGCTTTCGGGATCCGCGGCGCCATTTCGTCTTCGAGTACTACCCCTGGTACGGCATGGACCCGGTCTTTCACTGGGATCAGTGGGACCGGCGTCCGCCCGACGACCTGGCCGCGACCACCGTGCCGCGGCTCGGGGCGTACGACTCGACGTCGACGGCGGTGCTGGAACAGCACGCGCGCTGGATCGCCGAGGCGGGGGTCGGTGTCATCAACAGCAGTTGGTGGGGCCGCGACAGCTACACGGACCGCGCCGTCCACCGGCTGATGGACGTCATGGCGGCGCACGACATCCAGGTGATGTTCCATCTCGAGCCGTACAGCCCGCGGCGGGGAGAGCGCCTGACGGACGACATCCTGTACCTCCTGCGGGAATTCGGCGAGCGGCGCCGCTGGGACTGCTTCTATTTCAACGAGCGCGACGATGGCCGCAGCGGTCCGGTGTTCAAGGGCTTTCACACCCTCGTGCCGCGTCACGGGATCGATTGCCTCGGCCAGATGGTGGAGGTTCGCGATCATGTCCCGCCGGACGTCTGGCGGCGGTCAACCGACCAGGCGCGCACGACGCTGGCCGCAGACTTCCCGGTCCTGACCCTGCTGTCCGATCACTGGATAGCGAGAGACGTGGAGCCGGCCGGCTTCGACGGCATGGCGCCCTATGGAGCTTTCGTCGACCACGGGAAGTGGTACCGCATGGCGCGGGACGCGCGCCGGCACGGACTTTCGGTGTCCTTCGGCGTCAATCCCGGAAAGGACGCGATCGAACAGCGGAACCCGGCCGATCCCTGCTACGAACCCCTGTCGTTCCTGCCGGTGCCGCGGGGGGAGCCCATCGACTGGTCGCGTCCCGACGAGAGGGAGCGGGCGGCGCGTATCGCGACGCGGCAGATCGACGAGACGCTCGTCTGGGCGCTGGAACTACAGACCGATCCCTGGCTCACGGACGCCGGACAGGGTTTCCTCCTGGTGTTCCTGTGCTCGTTCAACGAATGGCATGAGGGCCACCAGTTCGAGCCGATGAAGGACGCGGCCGACCTCACGCCGGGTGAACGGGCGGTCGGCTACCACAACCCCGAGGACGGCGCCTACCGGCTGCGTCACCTCGCCGATCGCCTGGCGCGCGTCGTGTAGGCCGTCGCGGGTGGCGCCCCGCGTGTCGCCCGGGTCAGAGGACGGTCAGGGGCACTTCGGCCGTCGGCGACCCGCGCTCGCCGAACCAGCAGACGTGTTCGGCGATGACGTCGAGGACGATCCGGTATTCCCCGGGCGTTTCGATAGCGGGCAGGACGAGGTTCAGCGTCACCTGCCCGCCCGGCGCGACATCGTGGGGCAGTGGTGTGCGGGACCAATCCGCGTCGATGCCGGCGCGGGCGGCGGCGTGGTGGAGCTGCGCGCCAAGCTGGGTGGCGCCGCGGCGGTCGGGCGCACCCGACAGCCAGCGCGTATCGCCGGTGTTGGTCAGCCCCACGCGAAGCTCCAGGGGCTCCCCGGCCGTCACCCGGACGTCTTCCACCGCCGGCTCGATGCGTGCCCGCGGGTTGTCGGGGCTGCGGGTCGTGGGTTGGTATTCGCCCTTGTAGAGCACGATGTAGGTCGACGACTGCATCGCGGTCGCCAACAGCGCCCAGTAGTGGCGCAGTTCCCGTCCCGCGAGAAAATCGGGCAGCCGGGAGGCCGGCACCTCGATCGACAGCGGCAGGTCGATGGGGACCACGGTCATCCGGCTGAATCCGCAGGCAAGGGCGCGCGGTTCCAGCTCCGCGACGTCGATGTCGTTCTCCAGCACGTCCCAGGTGTCCATCTCGCGCCGGCTCTCCTCGGTGCGGCTGTGCCCGGCGGCCGGCTCTCGCATCGCCACGACGCCGCCGTCATTGAGGACACGCGCCATCTCCCGGAGGATCTCCTCCTGGTTCGGGATGTGATGGAACGCGTCGTACAGGATGATCCGATCCACGTGGCCATCCGGCAGCGGGATCCGGTGACCGTCGTAGGGCAGGAACTGTGGATCGAGATCCCAGTTGACGAGGGGGTCGCGCTGGAAGAGCTCGCGTCCCATCTCGAGCGCGGCAGGGGACACGTCGACCGCGATGGTCGGACAGCCGTACCGGTTGAGGAAGTGGAGCAGCCAGCAGGTTCCGGCCCCGAGCTCCATCACCACGTCGCCCGGCGCGAGACGGAGCCAGTGGGCGAGTACGCCCATGTCGAACAACCGGCGGGCGAAGTGTTCCGTGTCGGTGTAGGGCTTGCCGAGCAGGAAGGGTAGATCCTCGTGTTCGGCGAAGTAGCGGTCGGAGGCGGCGTTGAACGTGTCGGTGCGGGCGATCATCTGTTCCGGCGTGAATCGCGGGTGCGCGGCGGGCGGTTGGTTCAGCCATTTCGATACGTAGAGCCGCTCGAAGATGACGTTCAGCAGTCTCTGGACGCGGAGTGATCGCTTCGCCAGCCACTCGGCAATGGCGACGATGAGGTTGGCGAGAAACTGCGCCTTCATGGGGACGGTGCGCGAGAGCGTACTACAGAGGTCGCGCCCGGCCGTCAGCGTGTCTCGTCGGGGTCGGGGAGGCGCGGGATGGGTGGTGTGACGTCGACCTGCGGCACGTACAGCCGGACGTCGGTCAGGCTGGCGCGTCCCTCGTAGGCATTCGTGTAGGGATCGCCGATCACGAAGTAGTCGGGATAGGCGGAACCGGCCGGCCACTGATCGGGCCAGGTCATGCGGCCCCAGGCGTCGTCCTGCACGAGATCGGCGTTGAATCGCCCGTCGTACTCGCCGGCCGTCACGTTGTAGTGCCAGATGGGCGCGTCGCCCACGACGAACGGCCGGTGGAAGCGGAGCGTCGTACGGCCGACCCGCGCGAAGTTGCCGCTCGTTTCCAGCGTGTAGCCGGTGGCGCTCCGCTCAATCGCGAAGGTGTAAGTCGCCTCCGGCATCAGCTCCGGCTGCAGCTCGGCGGCCGACGAGAGATACGGCTCGGCAAGTCCCCCGGAACAGCTCGTCATGAACCACTGCGAGCTGCTGACGAGGGAGCCGCGCCCCGGGCTCCAGTTGGGCAGGCCGTTTATCCAGACGTTGACGGTGTTGAAGCTGCTGTCGCGGTACGCGTAGTACGTGTTGGTCATCGGGTCGCAGACCCGGCCGCCGGATCCGCTCCCGATACGGTCCGGATGCTGCGCGAAAGCATCCATCAACACCTTCCGGTGGTAGTGCCAGAAGTGGTTGTTTCGGGGGACCGGATCGGGGAAGTCGACGATCGCCAGGAAGTGAAACCCGTTGTAGCCGTAGGGGCCGGCGCGGACATCCTGCCACTCGCAGTAGGGGGCGGAAGCGTCGCCGGACCAGCCCCGCGTCCGTGAACCCTCGCCCCATGGATGCTGCGTCTTGCAGCCGGCTGTCCCGTAGCCGTTCACGCGTCCGTCGTATTGGAGCGAGCCATTCCGCTTGCCGCCGAAGTCCAGGGTCGTGAGCGTGTATTCGATGCGGTAGCGCCGGGGCAGGGCGCGGGTCGAGCGGACGATGGCCCCGCCGGTGTGGTCCGGCACGTTCAGGACGGCGACCGGCACGCCGTTCCGGATCTCGGCAGTAACGGACGGCGGTGCCTCGATCACGCCATCGCGGTTCCAGTCGCGACCCGACAGCGAGATGGTGAGCCAGTCGTCCTGGCCGGCCGGGAACTCCTTTCGGTACGTCGCGAACGAATTGAGCGCGGCGGTCCATGCCGGCCCGTAGTCGTTCCGGTACCACAGGCCGGCGTCGTCGACGATGGTGTCGAACGGCTCGCCGTAGCCGTCCCAGATCCAGGGCGTGACGTCGTCGTTGAGCGGGGTGGAGAAGTCCTCCGCGTAGAGCAGGGTCCAGGCCGTGTCTTCTTCGCCCCCGCTCGTGACCGGCGGAGGCTGGCCTGCGGTGGTCGCGCCGGGCGCGCCGTGCAGCAGCAGGGCACACGCCGCCGCGACAGCCGTGCCGGCGGCCAGACGCCGCCGGTTGGATTGATGCGCCACGCCTCCGGTCCCGCGCACGCCGCGGTTACCTTGTTGGCTCCGGCTGCGGCTGGGGTGGGGGTGGGGACGGGATGGCACTGGTCGGAAGAGCGAACGCCCGGTACTCGGCGCTCGACGGAGGACCCATTCGGCCGCCGCCCGCCGCGATGACCACGAACTGGCGTCCTCCCGCGGCGTAGACGGCGGGTGTCGAGAAACCGCCGGCCGGCAGGTCGGCCTGCCACAATTGGACGCCGTCGCGGGTGTCGAACGCGCGGAGCCTGGCGTCGGGAGTCGCCGCGATGAAAACGAGGCCGCCCGCCGTGACGACCGGGCCACCGAAGTTCTCGGCGCCATAGCCCGCGCCCTCCAGCGACGGATAGTCGCCCAGCGGTACCTGCCAGTCGAGTGCGCCGGTCGCCAGATCGATGGACGTGAGCGTTCCCCACGGCGGCGCGTTGCCGGGCAGGCCGTCCTGATCGCGGATGCGAGTCCGGCTGTCCAGCGAGTAGTCGGCGTCCGGGTTGGCGGCCTGGGTGATCCTGACGATGCCGCCGATCTCCTGTGCGTTGATGATCAGGCGGTTTGTTGCCGGGTCGAACGCGGCGCCTCCCCAGTTCGCACCGCCGGCGTAGGCGGGGTAGAGCAGGCTCCCCTCGAGGCTGGGCGGCGCGAGAGGCCGCCGGTCGAGTCGCTCGATGACCGCGCGAACGTACTCGCGCGCTTCCGGGCTGCGGGCCGTCAGCTCGAACCGCTGGCGGGTGAAGGCGATTGCCGATTGCGGCTGGGTGGGCGAGGCGCCCTCTCCGAGGACACGGCTCTGCGCCGCGTCGACCTCGGTGACCTCGAAAACCGGCCGGCCCGTTTCCCGGTCGAAGACGAAGAGCTGCCCCGTCTTCGTCGGTAGGGCTACCGCGTCGATCGCCGCGCCGTCGTGTTCCACCTGCACCAGCGTCGGCGGCGACGGAAGGTCGCGATCCCACAGGTCGTGCCGCACGACCTGGTAGTGCCACCGCAGGGAGCCCGTCCGCACGTCCAGCGCGAGAAGCGTGTTGGCGTAGAGATTGCTGCCCTGCCGCGTGCGGCCGTCGAAATCCGGGGTGGCGGATCCGGTCGGCGCGAACAGCAGTTCGCGATCGGCATCGAGCGCCATTCCGGTCCAGACGTTCGCCCCGCCGCCCGTCGCCAGCGCGCCGTCGGCCCACGTGTTCGCCGCCAGCTCCTCCGGGCGCGGGATGGCGTGGAAGCGCCACACGAGTGAACCGTCGACGGCGCTGTAGGCGGAGATCGAGCCCGGCAGCGCATTCCGATCCTCGCTCGTCGTGAAGCCGAGGACGATCAGATCCTCGAAGACGATGCCGGGGACTGTCACCGTGAGCGGCCCGGACAAGCCGTCCGGCATCAGGTCGAGCGCGCCGTTGTCGCCGAACGTCGGGACGGGGCGGCCGTCGGTGGGGTCGAGTGCGATCAGGTGGCGCCCGGCCGTATAGAACAGGCGCGTTTCCGCACCCCATTCCCACCACATGAGGCCCCGCTGGTGAGTCTGCCCCCGATCGGCGTCATGGCGCCACAGCTCCTCTCCGGTCGCCGCGTCAAGGGCGAACGCCACGAGCCTCGGCGACAGGCCGTACAGGACACCGTCCACGACGAGCGGACTGGTGTACATGAGGGAAACGCCATCGCGCAGCTCGCCGGAATCGTAGCGCCACGCCGTTTGCAGCTGGTGGACGTTGTCACGGGTGATCTGGTCGAGCGGCGAGTAGTGCCGGCGCCCGGGGTCTCCCAGGTAGGTTCGCCAGTCCGCCCCTTGCGCGTCCGCAACCGCGGGCAACAGCAGCAAGGCCAGCAGCGGCAGGCGGAAGCGCGGGACAGCCCGGACTGTCGGACGCGACACGCGCCCATCCTACTTCCACGGGCTGCCAGGTGTGAGACCCCGCCCGCCGCCGGCGAGAGATAATTTGGTCGTGGAGGGCCGAAGATCGGCCGAGGGGAGAAGACGTTGCAGACACGAGTGGCAGTGATTGGGGCGGGTCCGGGAGGCTACGTGGCGGCGTTTCGCGCGGCCGACCTGGGCATGGCGGTGACGCTGGTCGACGAGGCGCCGAAACCCGGCGGGGTGTGCCTGTACCGCGGGTGCATGCCGTCGAAGGCGTTGCTGCATGCGGCGCGCGTCGTCAGCGAGGCGCGCGAGGCGGAGCGGTGGGGGATTGCGTTCGGCGAGCCGGCGATCGATCCGGCGCGGCTGCGGGCGTGGAAGGACGAGGTGGTGGCGAAGCTGACCGGGGGGCTGGCGCTTCTGGCCAGACAGCGGGGCGTAACGTGCGTGCAGGGCCGCGGCGCGTTTGCCGACGCGGCGACCTTGAGCGTCGGGCCGGCCGGTGCTTCCGCGACCGGAGAGGCATCCCGCGTTGCCTTCGATCACGCGATCATCGCGACCGGATCCCGGCCGACCCGGCCTGGGCCGCTCGCCCTGGACGATCCGCGCGTGCTCGATTCGACCGGCGCGCTCGATATCGACCGGATTCCGAAGTCGCTGCTCGTCGTCGGCGGCGGCTATATCGGCCTGGAACTCGGGACGGTCTACGCGGCCCTCGGCGCCGACGTCACCATCGTCGAGATGACGGGAAGCCTGTTGCCGGGGGCGGACGCCGACCTGGTGCGCGTGCTCGCCCGGCGGATGAACCGAATCGCGGCGGCCGTGCACGTCAACACCACGGTTCGCGGGCTGACGCCGCGGCCCGACGGGATAGAGGCGGCGCTGTCCGGATCGGCCGCGGGCGGCGGCGCCTCCGCCGGCGGCGGCCCGCGCGAGTGGACGGAACGGTTCGACGCGGTGCTGGTCGCGGTGGGACGCACGCCCAACTCCGGCATCGAGGGTCTTGACCGGACACGCGTCGAGCGGGACGAGCGAGGGTTCATTCGTGTCGACGCCCAGCGGCGCACCGCCGAGCCGGCCATCTTCGCGGTAGGCGACGTCACCGGCGAGCCGATGCTGGCCCACAAGGCGTTTGCGGAAGCGGGCGTCGCGGTGGAGACGATTGCGGGGCGGAACGCCGCGTTTGCGCCGCGCGCGATCCCGGCGGTTGTCTTCACCGATCCGGAAGTGGCGTGGTGCGGGCTGACCGAGATGCAGGCGGCGCGCGAAGGCCGAGACGTCCGGGTGGCGCGGTTTCCCTGGGGAGCGTCGGGGCGGGCGCTCACGCTCGACCGGCCGGAGGGGGTCACCAAGCTGGTGATCGATCCCGGCACGGAGCGCGTGCTGGGAGTCGGAATCGCGGGAGTCGGCGCCGGGGAGTTGATTGCCGAAGGCGTGCTGGCGGTCGAGCAGGAGCTCCGGGCGTCGGAGTTGGGTCAGGCGATCCACGCGCACCCCACGCTGTCCGAGACGATGGGTGAGGCGGCCGAGGCGTTCTTGGGCCAGAGTGCCCACATCTACCGGCCGAAGCGGTAGCGCGTCCTGACGGGACGCGTCGCGCCGTCAGGACGCGTTGGGAGTTTCGCCAGCGAGACTCCTGCGCGGTTTGCTAAGCCGTGGCGGCCTGGTACGAGTCGGCCTGCTCGTGCGCGTGGTAGGAGCTGCGTACCAGCGGACCCGATTCCACGTGACGGAAGCCGATCTTCAGGGCGTGGCGCTTGAGGTCCGCGAATTCGTCGGGGTGGTAGTAGCGCGCGACGGGCAGGTGGGCGGGGGAGGGGCGGAGGTACTGGCCGATCGTCAGGATCTGGCAACCCGCCGCCCGCAGGTCGGCGAACGCGGCCAGCAGTTCGTCCGTCGTCTCGCCGAGGCCGACCATGACGCCGGACTTGGTCGGCACCTCCGGACGGCAGCGCCGCGCGTGGTCGAGCAGGCCCAGCGCCCAGCGGTAGCGGCCGCCGGGGCGCGCCGTGCGATAGAGACGCTCGACCGTCTCCAGGTTGTGGTTCAGGATGTCGGGCCCGGCGTCGAGAACCGCCTCGATCGGCGCCGGGCGATTCGAGAAGTCGGGGATCAGGACCTCGACGCGGCACCCTGGCGCCCGCTGGCGGATCGCGCGGACGACGGCGGAGAACGCCGATGCGCCGCCGTCCGGAAGGTCGTCCCGGTCGACGGAAGTGACTACGACATGGTCGAGGTCGAGCGCGAAGACCGCTTCCGCCAGCCGCTCGGGTTCGTCGGGATCGACGCGGCCCGGGGTCCCATGCTTCACGTTGCAGTAGCCGCACGAGCGCGTGCACGTGTCGCCCAGGATCATGAAGGTCGCGGTCCCATGCTGCCAGCACTCGCCGATATTGGGACAGCTCGCCTCCTCGCAGACCGTATGGAGGGACAGCTCGCGCATCAGCCCCTTGAGCCGCACGTAGCCGGGGCTGCCGGGTGCGCGCACCCGAAACCAGGGCGGTTTCCGTTCACGCGGGAGGTCCGGATTACGGGTGGGACGGCCGCGGAAGAAGGTGACGGGGGCCATCGCTCAGGATCGTAGCACGGGGCCTTCGGGGCGCCCGATAGCGGCCCCCGGTGGCGCCGCACCGGCCGGCCTGAAGGGAGGGTGGAGCCCGTTTGACTTGGTCAACAACGGGCCGCTATTGTAGGCCGTTTATGCCTGAGACGCTTGTGGCTCCCGTCCCCCTCCCGATTGCCAAACCCGGCCCAATCCACTGGAATCTGGGCACCGCGGCGCTCTACGAAGAAGCAGTTCGACGCGATGAAGGAACCGTCGCCGAGTCGGGTCCGATCGTTTGCATCACGGCCCCCCACACGGGACGCTCACCCAACGACAAGTTCCTCGTGAAGGAGCCGTCGACAGAGCGCGACGTCTGGTGGGGCAAAGTCAACCGGCCGATCGACGGGGCGGTGTTCGACGCGCTCTACGAGGAGACGATGGCGTCGCTCGACGGCAGGACGCTCTACGTGCAGGACTGCTTCGCCGGCGCCGATCCCGACTACCGGCTGCCGATTCGGATCGTGACCGAGCGGGCCTGGCACAGCCTGTTCGCCCGGACGATGTTCCTCGAGCAGCCGGCCGGCACCCCGCCCGGCGGGCATGAGCCACAGTTCACGGTCATCGACATTCCGTCGATGACCGCCGATCCGGCGCGTCACGGCACCAATTCAGGCACGTTCATCCTCCTCAACTTCGCCCGTCGCACCGTGCTGATCGGCGGCACGAGCTATGCCGGCGAGATAAAGAAGTCGATCTTCACCGTGATGAATTACCTGCTGCCGGCCCGGGGCATCATGTCGATGCACTGCTCGGCCAACATTGGCGCGGACGGCGACACCGCGCTCTTCTTCGGTCTTTCCGGCACCGGCAAGACGACGCTGTCCTCGGATCCCAATCGCGGCCTGATTGGAGACGACGAGCACGGCTGGAGCGATAACGGCATCTTCAACTTCGAGGGCGGCTGCTACGCGAAGACGATCAAGCTCTCGGAGGAGGCCGAGCCGGAAATCTACAGCACGACGCGCCGGTTCGGTACGGTGCTCGAGAACGTGGTGATGGACCCGGCGACCCGCCGGCTGGATCTCGACGACGATTCGATTACGGAGAACACGCGCGGCGCGTACCCGATCTCGTTCATCGACAACTGGGTCCCGTCGGGGCGCGGCGACCACCCGGCGAACATCGTGATGCTGACGTGCGACGCGTTCGGCGTGCTGCCGCCCATCTCGCGCCTGACGCCGGCCGGCGCGATGTATCACTTCCTTTCCGGCTACACCGCCAAGGTGGCGGGGACCGAGAAGGGGATCACCGAACCCAAGGCGACGTTCAGCACCTGTTTCGGCGCCCCGTTCATGGTGCACCATCCGACCACCTACGCGAAGCTGCTCGGCGATCGCATCGCTTCGAGCGGCGCCCGGGTCTGGCTGGTCAACACGGGGTGGACGGGCGGCGCTTACGGTGTCGGCAGCCGGATGAAGATTGCGCACACCCGCGCGATGATTTCGGCCGCGCTGTCGGGCGCCCTCGATGACGTGCCGTACGCGCCGGACCCGATCTTCAACGTCGACGTGCCGACCGCGGTGCCGGACGTGCCGAGGGAGGGGCTCCAGCCGCGTGCCGCGTGGAGCGACGGGGCGGCCTACGACGCGCAGGCGGTGACTCTCGCCGGCATGTTCGCCGAGAACTTCGCCGCGTTCGAGTCGGAGGCCTCGGACGACGTGCGGCAAGCGGGTCCCCGGGCCTAGGCCGCTAACCCGGCCCAGGCGGCGCGGTTTCGCCTCGCGGTCCGGCCGCCCGAGGCTGGCGACCTGGCGACATGACATTCGAACCGGTCATCGGCCTCGAGATTCACGCGCATCTCCTGACCGACACCAAGATCTTCTGCGGCTGCCGCACGGCGTTCGGGGCGCCTCCCAACAGCCAGGTCTGTCCCGTCTGCCTGGGGCTGCCGGGCGCGCTGCCGGTGCTGAACCGACGCGCCGTGAAGCACGCGGTCCGGGCGTCGCTCGCCCTGGGCTGCGACGTGCAGCCGGTTTCCATCTTTGCCCGCAAGAACTACTTCTATCCGGACCTGCCGAAGGGCTACCAGATCTCCCAGTACGAACAGCCGCTCGCCACCGGCGGCCGGGTGGCGTACGCCATCGACGGGGCGCCGCACGAGGTGCGCATCACCCGCGTCCACATGGAAGAGGACGCCGGGAAGTCGCTCCACGAGGGCTTTCCCGACTCGGAGCGCTCCACCTATCTCGACTTCAACCGAAGCGGCGTTCCGCTGATCGAGATCGTCACCGAGCCCGACCTGCGGGCTCCCGGCGAGGCGGCGCACTTCTTCGAGCACCTGCGCCGCATCCTGCTCGCCCTCGGCGTCAACGACGGCAACATGGAGGAGGGCAGCCTGCGGTGCGACGCGAACGTGTCGGTCCGCCCGGCCGGCGCGGAGCGGCTGGGCGTCAAGGTCGAGGTCAAGAACCTCAACTCGTTCCGCTTCCTCGAGCAGGCGCTGGCCCATGAAGTGGAGCGCCAGACCGGCGTGGTCGAGGGGGGCGGCAGGGTAGTGCAGGAGACCCGCCTCTGGGATACCGCGCGGCGCCGCACCACCGCGATGCGAAGCAAGGAAGAGGCGCACGACTATCGGTATTTTCCGGATCCCGACCTCCCGCCCCTCGTGGTGGACCCGGCGTGGGTGGATGCGCTGCGCGGGTCGCTGCCCGAGCTGCCGGAGGCGCGCCGGCAGCGCCTGATCGCGCGATACGCCCTGCCGCAGCAGGATGCCGCGCTGCTGGCGCACGACGGCGCGGTGGCCGACTACTTCGAGGCGGCGGCCGAAGCCTCCGGCAACCCCAGGGGCGCGGCGAACTGGATCATGGGCGAGTTGACGCGGCTTGCGAAGAGCGGGAACGTGAGCGTGCCCGCGGTGGGCGTTACGCCAGCGGCGCTCGGCGCGCTCGTGCGGATGATCGACGGCGGCAAGGTCAGCGGTTCCGCCGCCAAGGGCGTGCTGGAGCGGATGGCGCGGACGGGCGACGCGCCGGAGGCCATCGTCGAAGCGGAAGGATTGGCCCAGATCGGCGATGCGGGCGCGCTCGAGGGAGCGGTCCGGCAGGCGCTGGCGGACAATCCGGATGCCGTGCGGAAGTTCCGTTCCGGGAAGGAAGGCGCGCTCGGCTACCTGGTGGGTCAGGTGATGCGGGCCACCCGGGGCCAGGCAAACCCGCGCCTCGCCAAGGAAATGGTGCGCAGGGCTCTGCAGGAATGAGTTGGCGCGTATCTCGGTTTGACACTGCCGAGCCACGCTGTCTACACTGATTTATTCACCTTCCTTATGGCGCCAACTGACGTTGCGTTGCCCCGCGAGCCTGATGCCGGCGTTCCGCCAGCCTGGCTCCGCCAACCCATGTCCGTCCGGATCAACTTCTACCGGGAGGAGTTGTTCAGGCATTGGCGCTGCCTGGAACAGCAGCGCGAGCACTACTCCGAGAAGGCAATCGGCGACGTTGAAACGGCGATCCTGAGGCTGATGCAGCGCGTCGACAGACTCTGCGAAGAAGACCGCGGTGAAGCGGTGGTTCGCCGGCTGCTCCAGACGATCGATGGCATCACCCGTCTCTCCACGTCGACCGACCGCAAGCCGCTCCATTGATTCTCCGGCTGACTCCGCACCCCGCTCCCCATCTCCGAGCCTCCATCTGACTCTCGCAACCCTTAGACAGCAGGCGCGCCGCATCGTCGACGCCGGCATTGCCGCGGCTGGCGCAGGGCGCCTGACGGCGCGCGCGCTCGTTACGCCGGCGGTTGCCGCCGCGTTGGGGCGCCGCGCACCGATCGTGATCGCCGCCGGCAAGGCGTCCGCCGTGATGGCGCGGGCGTTCGTTGCGTCGCGGGGGGGCGCGTCGGCGGGCCCGGACGTCGCCGTCCGCGGCATGATTGCCTCGCCGCAGGCGGGCGCTCCAGCGGGTGGGCTGGAGTGGTTCGACGTCGGTCATCCGACTCCGACCGCGGGCAGCGCCGCGGCCGGCCGGCGGGCGCTGGAGCTGGCCGCGAGCGCCGGCGACGACGAGGTGGTCGTCCTGCTGCTGTCGGGCGGCGCCTCGGCCGGACTGGCCGCTCCGGTAGAGGGGATCACGCTGGAGGACAAGGTGGCGGTCACGACGCTGCTGTTGCGCGGCGGCGTCGCGATAGACGACCTCAACTGCGTCCGCAAGCACCTGTCGGCCATCAAGGGCGGGCGTCTCGCCGTCGCGGCGGGCGGCCGTGTGGTCACCCTGGCGATCTCCGACGTGGTCGATCCCACCCCGGATGATCCGGCCGTGATCGGATCGGGGCCGACGACCCCCGACCCGACGACGTTCGCCGACGCGCGGGCCATAGTGCGGGCCGCCACCGCGGCGACTGCGGCCGCCGGTCCGGCCGGGGGACTGGACGCCATGCCGGCCGCCGCCCTTGACGCTCTCGATCGAGGCGTTCGGGGCGAGATTCCCGAGAGCCCGAAACCCGGCGATCCTCGGCTTGCCGAATCGTCGTATCACCTGGCCGGCAGTCGCCGCGAAGCGATCGATGGGGCGGCGGCCGAGGCGAGAGCGCTCGGTTTCACCGTGCTCCGAATCGACGAGCCGGTCACCGGCGAGGCCCGTGACGTCGCCCTGCGGCACGTCCAGCACGTGGCGCAACTGGCCTACGAGCAGCCGCGTCCGTGTTGCGTGCTGTCAGCCGGGGAGACGACCGTCCGCGTCAGGGGAAGCGGCAAGGGCGGTCGGAATCAGGAGTTCGCGCTGGCCGCCGCTTTTCATCTGACACGTCGTTTTCCGCAGGCGGTCCTCGCGAGTGTCGGGACCGACGGCATCGACGGGCCGACCGAGGCCGCGGGTGCGCTGATCGACACCATGACACCGACGCGCGCCGCCGACGCGGGGCTTCAACGCCCCGAGATCTACCTGGCGGCGAATGACTCGTTCTCCTTTTTCGACGCGCTGGGCGATCTCATCCGCACCGGCCCGACCGACACCAACGTCGGCGATCTCCAGGTAGTTCTGATCGCGTGACGGTGGTTGCTCCTACGTAATGATTTCTACCGATCGATTGCTCGATACTCTCCGCGCGCGGATCCCGGAACCGGTCACGCCGGCCGAACTGGAAGCGCACCTGGGGTTGCCGCCGCACGGGCGTGACGGACTCGAGGAGAGCCTCCGGACCCTCGTCGCGCGCGGCGCGCTGATCCGCCTCGACGAGAAGCGCTATGCGCTGCCGGGGGTGGATGTCCGGATCACGCTGGAGAAGCACGGGATCCCGGACGACCACGACCCGGCCGCGGTCGAGGAAGCGAAACGCCTGGGGACGGCGGTACGGAAGTCGGATTTGAAGGACCGGACCGACTTCCGCGCGCTGCCGACCGTGACCATCGATGGTGAGACGGCGCGCGATTTCGACGATGCGATTACGCTGGAGCCGCTCTCGCGGGGTCGCGTCCGCCTGGGGGTCCACATCGCCGACGTGGCGCACTATGTTGCCGAGGGCGGCGCGCTGGATCGCGACGCCCGCGCGCGCGGCACGTCGGTCTACTTTCCCGATCGCGCCGTTCACATGCTGCCGCCCCCTCTCGCCACCGGCCTGTGCAGCCTGAGGCCGGGAGTGGATCGGCTGGTGCAGTCGTGCCTGATGGAACTCGACCGCCGCGGCAAGGTGGCGCACTACGAGATGCACGACGGCGTGATCCGGAGCGACGAGCGGATGACGTACACCGACGTCGACGCGATCCTGTCGGAACCGGCCTCACCACAACGCCGCAAGTACCGGAAGCTGATCCCGTTCTTCGAGCAACTGGCCGGGCTGACCGGCGTGCTGACGAAGCGCCGGCGGGCTCGTGGGGCAATCGATATGGACGTTCCGGTCGCCACTTTTCAGCGGGACGACGAGGGGCGGGTGGCCGGGATCGTCGCCGATCAGCGCACGACCGCGAACCGGATCATCGAGGAGTGCATGCTGCTCGCCAACGAGACGGTGGCGGCGCACCTGGAGCGGACGCGTATGCCGTCGCTGTACCGGGTGCACGAACCGCCCGATCCCGAGAAGGTGGAACGGCTGGACACCTTCGCGCGGTCGCTCGGCCACAGCTTGGGCGCGCCCTCCGATCAGGTGACGCCGGCGCACTTTCAGAGGCTGCTGGACCGAATGCGCGGCCAGCCGGCGGAACGGGCGGTCGGCCTGCTGACCCTCCGCACCATGCAGCGGGCGCGGTACGACGCGGGCAACCTCGGGCACTTCGGTCTCGCGTCAGGCTCGTACACCCACTTCACCTCGCCGATCCGCCGTTATCCCGATCTGGTGGTGCACCGGGCGCTCCGCGCATCGCGCGCCGGCGGCCTGACCGCGAAGGAGCGCCGCGAACGCCTGGCGGAGTTGCGGGAGCTCGCGAAGCAGACCTCCGAGCTGGAACGGCGGGCCGAGGATGCGGAGCGTGAGGTGGTCCGCTGGCAGCAGAGCCGCTTCATGGCGGACAAGGTCGGCGACACGTTCGCCGGCTACGTCATCGGCGTCACCGGCTTCGGCCTGTTCGTGGAGCTGGTGGAGCCGTTCGTCGATGGCATGGTGCACATCTCCACCATGGCCGACGACTACTACCGTTTCGACGAGGCTCACCACCTGTGGCGGGGGGAGGGCAGCGGGCGGGTGTACCGTCTGGGCGACCGCGTCGAGGTGCAGCTCGTGCGCGTGGATCGGGATCGCCGTCAGATGGAGCTGGCCTTGACGGAGATACTCGAGTCCGTCTCGCGCCGGCGCGACGGCCGGGCGCCCCGCCCCCGGCGGCGGCGGATCGATCGTCCCCCGACGGATCGCCGGCCCCGGACGCGCCGGCGGACGGGCGTGGGGCGGCGTTAGCAGCCCATGGTGAAACCCAGCGTAGCACCGAGAGCGGCGTGAAGCATCTCGTGGTCGGAACGGCGGGGCACATCGACCACGGGAAGAGCGCGCTGGTGCGAGCGTTGACCGGGATCGATCCGGATCGGCTTCGCGAAGAGAAGGCGCGCGGCATCACGATTGACCTCGGCTTCGCCCGGTACCAGGAGGGGGCCACCGGCCTGGCGTTTGTCGACGTGCCGGGGCATGAGCGGTTCGTCCGCAACATGCTGGCGGGAGTGAGCGGTATCGACAGCGTCGTTCTGGTCGTGGCGGCGGACGAGTCGGTGATGCCGCAGACCCGGGAGCACTTCGACATCTGCCGGCTGCTCGACGTGGCGGACGGCGTCGTTGCGTTGACGAAGGCGGACCTCGTCGACGCCGAAACGATCGAGCTGGTGCGTCTGGAGGTGAGCGAGCTCGTGGCCGGCTCGTTTCTCGAGGGGGCGCCGGTCGTTCCGGTGTCGTCCCGCACCGGCGAAGGCCTGGACAGTCTGCGGCGCGTGCTGGCGGAGCTGGCCGACGGCGCGGCCGGCCGCCGGGACGACGGGATTCCCCGACTGCCGATCGACCGCGCGTTCAGCATGAAGGGATTCGGCACGGTGGTGACCGGTACGCTGGTCTCGGGCCGCATCGACCGGGACGCGGATCTGTTCCTTCTGCCGGGCGCCCGGCGCGTCAAGGTGCGCGGGCTGGAGGTGCATGGCAGGGCGCAGCCATCCGCGCACGCCGGTCAGCGGGCGGCGATCAACCTGGCCGGCGTCGGCGTCGACGACCTGCGGCGCGGCGATACGCTCACGGTTGCCGGCGGCCTGCTGGCGACCCGGCGAATCGATGCGCGCGTATCCCTGCTCGATGACGCGCGAGCATTGCGGTATGGCGCGCGGGTCCGCTTTCACCAGGGGACGACCGAAGTGATGGCGCGCGTCGCGTTGGGTGCGCTTAGTGCACCGGAGGACGGAGACGTCGACGGCGGCACGGACGGTCCGCCGTTGTTCCCGGGAACTCTCGATCCGGGCAGCTCGGCGTTCGCCCGTCTTCATCTTGAGCGGCCCGCCGCGCTGACGCGGGGTGACCGATTCGTGCTGCGCGCCTACTCACCGCCGCTCACTATCGGTGGTGGCGTCGTGCTCGATCCGGATCCGCCGCGCGGACGGCTTCGGTCCGCCGCCGGCGCAGGGCGGCTCCGCCGGCTGGATCGGATGGACGGCGATGGCCTGCGTCAGGCGGTCGAGCTGCGGGTGGACGAGGCGGGGGGCGCTGGCGTGACCGCCGAGGATCTGGCTCCGCGCGTCGGGCTCACGCAATCCGCGGTCACGAAGGTGCTGGGCGCACTGGTTGCCGGCCGCGCCGTGACGGCGGCCGACAATTGCTTCTTCGCCACCGAACGGGTGATGTCGGCGCGCGCGATGCTGCTCGATGCGGTGACCGCCTACCATCGCAAGGCGCCGCTCGAGCCGGGGCTTCCGCGGGAGATGGCGCGCTCCGGTCTCGGGACGCTGGCCGGACCGGAGCTGTTCGACCACGTCGCCGAGGCGTTGGCGACCGAAGGCGTGTTGGCGGCCGGGCGTCACCTGGCGTTGTCGAGCCACCGGGTCGTCCTAAGTGAGGAGGAAGCGCGCCTGAAGGACCGGCTGGCCGCGCGGTTCCGGGAGGAAGGGTTGTCGCCGCCCGACGTGGTCTCGCTGCCCGAGTTGCTCGGCGCGGACAGGGAGGCGATCGACCGGATGATCGCCCTCCTGGTACGGGAGGGCATTCTGGAGCGGCTGGGTCCGCTGCTGTTTCACCGCGACGTGCTCGACGTGGTGCGGACGGAGGTGGGCGCCCTGAAGGCTTCGGCGCCGGCGGGGGAGACGGCCCGGGTCGATATCGCCTGGTTCAAGTCGCGGTTCGGGATCACGCGGAAGTACGCCATACCGCTGCTCGAGCACCTCGACCGGGCGCGCATCACGCGGCGTGTCGGCACGGGGCGCATCGTCGTCTGATACACTCCCCATCGGTCAGTAAGCCCCCAGGTCCCGTGTCTCTCGACATTCCCGTTCTCCTCGACCGGCTCCGGCATCGCTACCCCTCGCTCCTCGTCGACCGCGTCGTCGAGTACGAGCCCGGCCAGCGCGTGACCGCGGTCAAGAACGTGACGGTGAACGAGGAGTATTTCCAGGGACACTTTCCCGGCAACCCGCTGATGCCGGGAGTCATGATGATCGAGACATTCGCGCAGGTGGCGACGCTGCTGCTGCTGGGTGACGAAGGCAAGGCCCCGACCGGCCGCACGGCGCTGCGCGGCGTCAACAACGCGAAGTTCAGGAAGCAGGTGCTTCCGGGCGACCGCCTCTGCCTGGAGGTGACGCTCCGAGAGCGGCCGGTGGGCGCCGCGGTCGCCTACTGCGTGGCGACGGTGGCGGGCCAGTCCGTCGCGGAGGCGGAGTTGCTGGTTGGCATCGAGGCGTCGACCCACATCGATCCGACGGCGACGGTCCATTCCGACGCGGTGCTCGGGCCGGATACGCGGGTCGGTCCGAACGCGATCATCGGTTCCGAAGTTCGGTTGGGCCGCGGTTGCCGAATCGGCGCCTCCGCGATCATCGCCGGCAACACGGAACTGGGTGACGACTGCCAGGTGTTCCCCTTCGCGTCCGTCGGACTCATCCCGCAGGACCTCAAGTACCGGGGTGAAGAAACCCGAGTCGTGATCGGCCACCGCAACGTGATCCGGGAATTCGTGACGATCAACCGGGGAACCCGGGGCGGCGGCGGACTGACCCTGATCGGCAACGATAATGTCTTCATGGCGTACGCGCACGTGGCCCACGACTGCACGATCGGCGATCGCAACATCTTCGCCAACGGCGCGACGATCGGCGGCCACGTCGTGGTCGAGGACGAGGCGACGATAAGCGCGCTGTCCGGCGTGCACCAGTTCTGCCGCGTCGGCCGGCAGGCGTTCATCGGCGGCGGCAGCGTCGTCACGATGGACGCCCTGCCCTACAGCCGCACCGTCGGCAATCGCGCGCGCCTGTACGGCCTGAACACGATCGGCCTGGAGCGGCGGGGCACCCGGCCAGAGACGATCGTGCAGTTGCGCCGCTCGTACCGCTACCTGCTGCAGTCGAAGCTGAACACGACTCAGGCGCTCGCCGCCATCGAAGCCGACCGGAGCCTCAACGTCGCGGAGGTGCGCGTTCTGGTCGACTTCATCCGGAGTTCCAAGCGTGGCGTCATCCTGCGTCGTCCGACGCGGCGTTACGAGCCGGTCGGAGTCGAGGAGTAGACGCACAGACAGTCCTGATGCGGATCGGCCTGATTGCCGGTAACGGCCGGTTTCCCTTTCTGGCGCTCGACGCGGCGCGCAGCCTGGGGCACGACGTAACCGTCGTCGCCATTCGTGAAGAAACCAGCCCCGACCTCGAAGCGGCCGCCGCCGACCGGCAGCCGGCCGCCTTCCACTGGGTGTCCCTGGGCCAGTTGGGCCGCTGCATCCGGATCCTGAAGGAAGCGGGGGTCACCCGTGCGTTGATGGCGGGGCAGGTGAAGCACACGAAGCTCTTCTCGGGCGTCGTGCCCGATCTCACCCTGCTGTCCGTGTTGCGCCGGCTCCGGGCGCAGAATACCGATGCGCTGATCTCAGCGGTGGCTGGCGTTCTGGAGGAGCATGGCATCGAGCTGGTCGACTCGACCCTCTTTCTCGCGCCGCTGCTTGCCGGCGACGGCACGCTGACCGTGCGGTCGCCCACCGCCGACGAGCGCTCCGACCTCGCGTTCGGCTACCGGATGGCCGACGCCATCGCGGGGTTGGACATCGGCCAGACGATCGTCGTCAAGGACCGGGCCGTCGTGGCGGTCGAGGCAATGGAGGGGACCGACGCCGTGATCGCGCGCGCCGGCCGTCTCGCCGGTCCCGGCGCCACCGTCGTCAAAGTAGCGAAGCCCAATCAGGACATGCGGTTCGACGTGCCGGTGGTCGGGGTGTCGACGGTCGAGGCGATGCGTGCGGCGGGCATGGGGGTCCTGTCGGTCGATGCGGGCCGGACGCTGGTGATTGACGGCGACCGCGTGTTCGAGGCGGCCGACGACGCCGGCATCGCCATCGTCGGGCGGCCGCAGGCCGACCGGCCCGCGGCGGCGGGTTCCGAGTGAAGGGATGGCTGACAGGGCTTTCCGCGCCGCGGTCGTCGGGGTCGGTTCCATTGGGCGGAACCACGCGCGGATCCTCGCCGCGCTGCCGGACGTGGAGCTCGTGGGCATCGTCGATGTCGATCAGGCGCGCGCCCGCGCCGTCGCCGCGGACGTCGGCGCGCCGGTGGTCGACGATGTTCGCGCGATAGAGCCACCGGTCGACGGTTGCGTGGTCGCGGTCCCGACGGCGGACCATTGCGCGGTTGCGGCGCCGCTGCTCGAGTCGGGTGTCGCGGTGCTGGTCGAGAAACCCATCGCCGCCTCGCTCGCGGAAGCGGACCGGTTGCTGGACGCGGCCCGGCTCTCGGGCGCGACGCTGGCCGTCGGGCACACCGAACGGCACAACCCGGCCGTCGCCGCGGCACTTCCCCATATCTCGGCCCCGCGCTTCATCGAAGTCCACCGCCTGTCGGTGTTCCAGCCCCGCAGCCTCGATGTCGACGTGATTCTCGATCTGATGATCCACGACATCGACATCGCGCTGGCGATGGTCGGCGAAGAACCGGCGTCCATCGAGGCCGTCGGGGTGCCGGTGCTGAGCAGCAGGATCGATATCGCGAACGTCCGGCTCCGTTTCCCGGACGGGTGTATCGCGAATATGACCGCGAGCCGGATCAGCCGCGATCGGGTTCGAAAGCTCCGGGTCTTCCAGCCGCATGCCCTGGTTTCCGTCGACTACGCGGAGCGGCAGGTGGAAGCGGTCACCGTGTCTCGTCCGGCGGACGGCGACCCGGCGATCAAGGTCCGCCACGTCGACTTTCCGGATGCCGAACCGCTGGAGCGGGAGCTGACCGACTTCGTCCGCTCGGCGCGAACCGGAGAGGCGCCGGGCGTGACCGGCGCCGACGGACGCCGCGCCCTCGCCGTGGCGCAACGGATTGCCGAGGCGCTACGGGCCGGTTCGGCCACCGTGTCCGTGGGTGTGCGCGCATGACCGACGCGGCGCTGTTCGACGCGCTGAGCGATCGGGTCGTGGCGGGCGAATCGCTGACGGCGGACGAAATCGGCGCGCTGGCCGATACGCGCGATGTCGTCCGGCTCGGCGCGCTGGCCGACGAGCGCCGGCGAGCGCGCCGGGGCGACCGGGTGACCTACGTCCGCGTGCTGGAGGTCTCCCTGACGGATCCGGACCTCGGCGCCGCGGCATCCGGGGCGGGGGAGATCCGCCTCGCCGGGCGTCCCGAGACCGAGTCGGCGGCGTTGGCGGGAGTGGAACGAACCGTCGCGGCGGCCGGCCGGACGCCGGTGACCGGCTTTGCTCTCGATAACCTCGTCGACTGCTGCGGCGGCGATACCCTCCGCTTCGACCGCTTCGCCGCCGCCCTGGGCGGCGCCGGCCTGGCCGCCATTTCGGAGGCCGTGGTGGAACGGACCGACCGTCCTGACTGGATCGGCCGGGCGCGAGACGCCGGCCTGCCGATCGCCCGTCTGACGGTGCACGATCCGGCCGCCTCCGGCATCGCTCTCATCCGCCGGGTCGCGGAATGGGGAGGAGGCGCACCGGCGCAGGCTTTCGCGCCGCTGCCCCGGCGGCTGACGGCGAAGCCGACCACCGGATACGAGGATGTCCGTCAGGTTGCGTTCTCGCGGCTGCTGGTCGACAATATCGATTCGATTCAGGTGGACTGGCGGCTGTACGGCCCGCAATTGGCGCAGGTGGCTTTGGCTTTCGGCGCGGACGATGTCGACGGCGTCTCTCCCATCGACGACCCGGCGGAGGGCGCGAGGCGGATGCCGGTGGTCGAGATCCGGCGACAGATTCGGGCGGCAGGGCTCGACCCGGTCGAACGCGACGGGTGCTTCGTAGCGCTTGCGACAGACGACAAATGAGTGTGATTCGCCTTGGCGCCGTCGAATACCTGAACGCCCGTCCGCTGGTGCATGGCCTCGAGGCGCGCTCCGACCTGTTCTCGATTCAGTACGACGTGCCCGCTCGCGTGGCCTCGCTGCTGCACAGCGGCAGGATCGATCTCGCGCTGATTCCGTCCATCGAGTATCTCCGCGGAACCCACTACCGCGTGGTTCCCGACATCGCCGTCGCCTCGGACGGGCCGGTGGCGTCGGTAGCGCTCTTCACCACGCGGCCGCCGACCGCCGTCCGCTCGATCGCGGTCGACGCCAGCTCACGCACGGCGGCGGCGCTGCTTCGTATCCTCTGCGCGCAGTCGTTCGACATCGAGCCGCAACTGCATGCGATGCCTCCCGACCTGCCGACGATGCTCAAGCGTTGCGACGCGGCGCTGCTGATCGGCGACGTCGCCCTCTTCACCGAGCACGAGACGGTGGTCGATCTGGACAAGATCGACCTGGGGGAAGAGTGGATGGCGCTGGCCAACCTGCCGTTCATCTGGGCGTTCTGGGCCGGGCGGCCCGATGTCGTGACGCCGGCCCACATCGACGCCCTGCGCGAGGCGCGCGCGGCAGGGTTGGCGGCGCTTGACGAGATAGCCTCGGCGCACGGGCCGAAGGACGAGGAGCAGGCGGAGATCGCGCGCGCCTATCTCCAGGAGAACGTGCAGTTCGCGATGAACGAGGAGGGTCGCGCCGGCTTGAAACGCTTCTATGCGGAAGCGGTTGATCTGGACCTCGTGCCGGAGACCCACGCCGTTCGGTATTTCGAATCATGACGGGGGTCGCGGCAGCGGATCGCGCGGCGGCCGCCCGGGCCGCGGCGCGGCTGCTCGACGGCGGGCGAATCGGCGCCGCCGAGGCCCTGTCCCTCTACCGGGCGCTGCCGACGCACGAGCTGGGTGCGTTGGCCGACCGGGTGCGTGCCGGCCGCCACCCCGACGGCATCGTCACCTACATCATCGACCGGAACGTCAACTACACGAACGTCTGTGTCGCGCGCTGCAACTTCTGCGCGTTCTATCGCAACGTCGGCGCGGCCGACGGTTACGTCCTGGGGTTCGACGAGATCTTCGCCAAGATCGACGAGACGATTGCCGTCGGCGGCGTGCAACTGCTGCTGCAGGGGGGACACAACCCCGACCTGCCCCTCGACTGGTACGAGGATCTCTTCCGGGCGATCAAGGACCGGTACCCCCGCTTCCGCCTGCACGCGCTCTCGCCGCCCGAGGTAATCCACCTGTCGCGGTTGTCGAACCTGCCGGTGCCGCGCGTGATCGACCGGCTGGTCTCCGCCGGTCTCGACAGCATTCCCGGCGGCGGCGCCGAAATCCTGGTCGACCGGGTCCGGAGGTTGCTTCACTGCGACGGCAAGGCGACCGCCGATGAGTGGATCGCCGTGATGCGGGCCGCCCATCGCGCCGGACTCCGGACGACCGCGACGATGATGTACGGCACGGTCGAGACGCTCGAAGAACGGATAGAGCACCTCCTTCGGATCCGGGAGCTGCAGGACGAGACGGGCGGCTTTACCGCGTTCATCACCTGGAGCTTTCAGCCGGATCACACGGAGCTGGCGAGCGCTCGCCGGATCGATCCCGCTACCTGCGTGGAGTATCTCCGCACCCTGGCGCTCGCCCGCCTCGTCCTCGACAACGTCGACAACCTGCAGGCTTCCTGGGTGACGCAGGGCGGGAAGGTCGGGCAGTTGAGTCTCGCCTACGGCGCCAACGACATGGGCAGCGTGATGATCGAGGAGAACGTCGTCCGGGCCGCCGGCGCCGCCTACTGCATGGACGAGGTGGAAATCGTCCGGAACATCGAGAATGCCGGCTTCGTGCCGAAGCGTCGGGACATGGAGTACGCCGTGCTGGGCGATCCGTTCTTTCGCGAGCAGGCGGTGCCGCGCATGACGGAGCTGGCGACGGCGCGCGCACCCGGTGACGACTCCGTGCCGGTGGAGCTGAGCGGCTACGAGGCGCGCAGCCGCGGCGGCAAGCAGCAGCGAGCCGGCGCTCCATGAGCGCGGGGCGGAAGGTCCGCTACCGCGCCCGCTGGATCCTGCCAATCGTCGCGCCGCCGGTCCGGGACGGCTGGGTGGACGTCTTCGGCGACGCAGTCCACGCCGTCGGGGGGGCGGCCGCCGTTCACCCCGCCGATCCGCTGGCCGAGGAGATCGACCTGGGCGACGTCGCCCTGCTGCCCGGGCTGGTGAACGCGCACACCCACCTGGAGCTGTCGGGACTTGACGACGCTTCCCCGCCGGCGGACTCGATGCCGGCCTGGGCGCGCGCCCTCGTTCAACGGGTCGACGCCGATGGCGGCCTGCCCGCGGAAGCGATACCCGACGCCGTGGCGCAATTGCACGCCTGCGGCACCGTCCTCGTGGGCGATATCGGCAACACGCAGGCGGCGCTGCCCGGGCTCGCGTCGGGACGGGTCGACGCGGTGCTCTTCCAGGAGTGTCTGGGCTTCGAGGTGGGACCGGAAGAAGCGGAGGCGAGGGCCGGTCGTCTGGCCGACGAGATTGCCGGGCGTGCGGCGGGCGCCGGCGGCGACCGTCTGATACTGCGCGGCGCGGCGCATGCTCCGTATTCGGTTTCGCCGGCGCTCTTCCGGGCCCTGGTGGCTCGACTCCCCGGCCCGCGCACGGTGCATCTGGCCGAATCACGGGAGGAGATCGACTTCCTGCGCGACGGCCACGGGCCGTGGCGCGAGTTCCTTCAGTGGCGCGGCCGCTGGAACGCGGCGTGGGAGCCGCCGGGAACGGGTCCCGTCGACTATCTCGAGATGCTCGGATGGTTGCGCGACGACACGCTGGTCGTGCATGGCGTGCAGCTTCGTCCGGACGATCTGAAGCGGCTCGCGGCGGCGGGGACGACGCTGGTCACCTGCCCGCGGAGCAACCGGTGGACCGGGGCCGGCGAGCCGCCGGTCGCCGACTTCTACGCTTCCGGTGTCCGGGTCGCGGTCGGAACCGACAGTCTCGCAAGCGCGCCCGACCTCAACCTCTTTTCCGAACTGGCTGCGCTGCATCGACTGGCGCCGGCGGTCCCGGCATCGCGCCTGCTCCGGAGCGCAACGCTCCACGGCGCGGCCGCCCTCGGGCGGGGAGAGACCCTGGGGGCCATCGCGCCGGGCCGGCGCGCAGCCCTCGTGGCGGTCGCTCTGCCCGGTTCCCTGGACGATGTGGAACAATACCTGGTGGGCGGGATCGAGCCGGAGCAGATAGCCTGGGTCGAGGCGCACCGATGCTGACGCGACTCCTCACCTACGGATCGTTCGTCCGCTTCAGCCACACCGTGTTCGCGTTGCCGTTCGCGCTGACCGGCGCTCTGCTGGCGAGTCAGGTGGCCGAGCTGACGTGGCGGCGCGCCGGCTGGATCGTCGTGGCGATGTTCACGGCCAGGACCGCCGCGATGGCGTTCAACCGGTTGGTCGATGCCCGTTTCGACGCCCTTAATCCGCGGACGGCGGGCCGCGAGATTCCGCGCGGGCGCGTATCCCGCATCGAGGCGGCGGCGATTGTCGTGGTGGCGTCGGCGGCGTTCATCGCCTCGACATGGCCGCTCGGCATGCTGTGTTTCGCGCTCTCGCCGCTCGCGCTCCTGATTGTCTTCTGGTACTCCCTCGCGAAGCGCTACACCACGTATACCCAGCTCTTTCTCGGCCTGGCCCTGGCGATCGCACCGGTCGGCGGGTGGCTTGCGGCGGGAGGGCAGTTCTTCGCCTCGCCGCCCTGGCTGCTGGCGCTGGCGACCGGCGCGTGGGTGGCCGGTTTCGACGTGATCTACGCCTGCGAGGACCTCGATTTCGATCGGCGGCAGGGACTCCGTTCGATTCCCGTGCGCTTCGGCGTCGAGCGTGCGCTTCACCTGTCGCGCCTGTTCCACCTGGTGACGGTGGCGGCGCTGGCTTCGCTCGCCTGGCTGATGCCGCTCGGGCCGATCTACGTGTTGGGGGTGACGGCGGTAGCGCTACTGCTCGCGTACGAGCAGTCACTCGTCAGCGCCTCGGATCTGTCGCGGGTGAAGCAGGCGTTCGAGCTGAACGGCTACGTCGGTATCCTTTACCTCATCGCGACAGCGGCGGCGCTGCATGTCCGGTAGATGACGCATGCCTGACAGGCCGATGCGCGTGGTGGTAGGCGTCACGGGCGCGAGCGGGGCGCTCTACGCCGTCCGGACCCTTGCCGCCCTGATCGACGCCGGCGCGGAGGTCGACCTGGTGGTGTCGGAGTACGGACATCGCCTGCTGCACGACGAACTGGGTCCTGACGTCACCGTTGAGGGGTTGCCCGTCTATCTGGCCTCGCGCTACGGCGTCTCGCCGCCCGCGGGTCCCGCGTTCGCCGTCCATCGCAACCGGGACGCCGGCGCCTCGATCGCCAGCGGCAGTCACCGGTGCGACGGGATGGTGATCGTGCCGTGTTCGATGAAGACACTGGCCGGAGTCGCGCACGGGCTGTCCCGCAACCTGATCGAACGCGCCGCCGACGTCATGCTGAAGGAACGCCGCCGGCTGGTGATCGTGCCGCGCGAGACGCCGATGAGCCTGCCGCAACTGCGCAACCTGGTGGCGTGCGCCGAGGCGGGCGCGCACCTGCTGCCGGCGATGCCGGCGTTTTATCAGCAGCCGCGCACGCTGGACGACCTCGCGGATTTCATGGCGGGGAAGATCCTCTCCGCGCTGGACATCGAGCATCAGCTCTATCCCGCCTGGACCGGATGATTGACGGCGCCACGGACAGGTCGGCCGCCGGTCCCGCGCTCGACAAGTCGGCCGGGCAGATCGCCGGCATGTTCGATGCCATCGCCGGCCGTTACGATCTGCTGAACCATGTCCTGAGCGCCGGGTTCGACCGGCGCTGGCGCAAGCTGGCGGTCCGGGAGCTGGCGCTGACGGGAAACGAGACGGTCATCGACGCGTGCACGGGTACCGCCGACCTTGCGATCGAGTTGGCCCTGGGCGCGCCGGATGGATCCCGGGCCTCTCGAGTCGTCGGGATCGACTTCGCCGGGGCGATGCTGGCGCGCGGCCGGACGAAGTTGGCGCAGCGGGGGCTGGGCGGGCGCGTGCAGCTCGTTCGCAGCGATGCGACCCGGTTGCCGATGCCGGATGGATCGACCGACGCCGCCACGGTCGCCTTCGGTATCCGCAACGTCGAGGATCCGTACCGAGCACTGGCCGAACTGCACCGGGTCGTCCGGCCGGGAGGGCGGATCGCGGTTCTGGAGTTCGGCATGCCCACGGTCCCGGGTCTCCGCGCCCTCTATGCCTGGTACTTCCGCTCCGTCCTGCCGGCCCTCGGGCGCCTCGTTTCCCGTCACGACAGCGCCTACGCCTACCTGCCGGCGTCGGTGGGCCAGTTCCCGAGTGGCGACGCGTTTCTCGGGCTGCTGCGGGCGTCGGGATTCGAAGAGGTTGCGGCTCGCCCGCTGCATTTCGGAATCGTCTATCTCTACACCGCGGTGCGGCCCTCCACGGGGA
Organism: Acidobacteriota bacterium; assembly: GCA_009838525.1. Lineage (NCBI taxonomy): Bacteria > Pseudomonadati > Acidobacteriota > Acidobacteriota bacterium. The sequence goes on along the minus strand of VXRJ01000019.1, from coordinate 146,991 downwards.
GGGCTATAATCGATTGACGGTCGGGCGGGTCCGGACGCACCATGATTTTCGACTTCGAGGGCCGCTACGCCGACACGCCGGGACTTGATCCGGCAATGTCGTGGCGAGAGCAGTCGCTGCTTTCGCTCTTCATTCATCTCTTCGTTCTCGGCCTCATGGTTTTTGTCCCGCAGATGGAGTGGGTTCGCGAACTCGAGGCGGCGCGCGAGGCGCGCCTCGCCGAACTGGCCGCACAGCAGGCCCAGGCCCAGGCGGAAGCGGAGGCGATGGCCCTTGCGCTCGCCGCTCCTCCCGACCGCACGTTCGTCTTCATCCAGCCCCTCGTGGAGATTGAACCGGAAGAACCGTTGCGTCCCGATGCGCCACTGTCCGACCGGGATCGCGTTGCGCAATCGCCGACCGCCTCGGACGATCCGCTGAACCCCTTGCCGAACGCGGAGGGGAACTCCTCGAACTTCGTTCTCTCCGAGGATCCGCAGCCGGGAATCAACCCCGACCCGCGCGGCGTGCTGACTGAAGCAGAGACTCCTTCGGATGCCGATCCGCCGGAAACCGTGTCGGCGGCCGAGGCGGCGGAGCCGATCGACGACCCGGTGGAAGACGCCGAAACGGCCGACGCGACGGCGGGGAGTGATGGAACGGCCGACGCTCCGGTGGAAGAGCTGGTGGAGGAACCGTTGGAGGCGGAGGAGGAGCTCGCGGACGCGGAAGACACGGAGATCGATGGCGAGGACGCCGAAACGCCGGATCGCGATATAGAAGCTCTGCTGGCGGAAGGCGCCCTGCTGTTGCCGGGATCGCGCCGCGCCGAGCAGCCCAACGATCCGGATCCGTTGGATCCGAGGATGAGGCGTCCACAGGACGGCCTTGTGGGGCGCGCCATGCGCAACCTCGATCGCTACGGGCTGCGTGAGAGCTTCGCCAACCGCCGCGGCGATACGGGCCGGTTCGGCCCGGAGATTCAGTTCGACTCGCGCGGCGCCGACTTTGGACCGTGGATCCGCCGGTTCATTGCCCAGGTCCGCCGGAACTGGTTCGTGCCCTACGCGATCATGTCGCGGTCGCTGCATGGCAACGTCGTCCTGACTTTTCACATCCAGCGCAACGGATCGATGACCGACCTCACGCTGGTGAAGCCGGCCGGGATCGACGCGTTCACCAATTCCGCGTACAACGCCCTGGCAACTTCCAACCCGACGCAACCGCTTCCGGACGACTATCCGGGCGACTCCTGCTTCTTCACCGTCACCTTCTACTTCAACGAATCACCGCCGGTCTGACCGCCTGGAGCAACTCATGAGCTTCATGCCTCTTCCGACGAACAGGCAGTTGATTGGCCTGGTGCTGCTGTTGGCGGGAATGGTCGTCTGGATCCTGTACCGGTGGTCATGACCGGTGCATCGCACCGTCCCCGTCTGATCGCCATCGTCGGTCCGACCGCCACCGGCAAGAGTGCGCTCGCGGTCGCGCTCGCGGCACGGCTGGGCGGCGAGGTGGTGAGTTGCGATTCGACGGCCGTCTATCGCGGGTTCGACATAGGCACCGACAAGCCGCCCCTCGCATCGCGCGGGGGCGTCCCGCACCATCTCATCGATGTCGCGGATCCGACCGAGCGCTATTCCGCCGCCCGCTACGTTCGCGAGGCTTCCGCCGCAATTCGCGCTATCACGGGCCGCGGGCGAATGCCGATCCTCGCCGGCGGCACGGGCCTGTACTTCCGCGCCCTGACGCGCGGCCTGTTCGACGGCCCGGGCCGGAACGAAGCGGTGCGCTGCCGGCTCAACGGGGTCGCGGAGCGGCGGGGCGACGCCTGGCTACACCGCATGGTTGCCCGCGTCGATCCCGCTGCGGGCCAACGGATTCAGCTCCACGACCGGAAGCGGTTGATCCGGGCCCTGGAGGTGTACTTCCTGACGGGCCGCCCGCTCACCGAGCATTTCGCCGCGACCCGCCGGCCGCTGTCGGAGTACGATCTGATGACGTTCGGCCTGCGGCTTCCTCCGGCGGAGACGGCGCGCCGTGTTTCGGAGCGGGTCGACCGTCAGTTCGATGGCGGTTTGCTCGACGAGATCCGCTCGATGCTTGCCTCGGGCCTGCCCCCGTCGGCGCATCCGTTCACCGGTCTCGTGTATCGCCAGGCCCTGGAGCATCTCAATGGGGTGCGCGACGAGGCGGCCACTCGCGCGCTGATTACGCAGGAGAACCGGAGGTACGCCCGCCGGCAGCTCATCTGGTTCCGGAAGGAGCCGAACGTGCACTGGCTGGCGCATCCCGGAGACCGCCCGGAGGCGCTCGAGGAGGCGCTGGCGCAGGTCGACCGCCCCGAGATGACGCTGACGATGCGCGGGAGCTTGGAAGGGCGCGCCAGCGCATGACTACGGCGCAGGAGTCGTCGCTCCGGACCAGTCTCGAGATGCGGGAGGCGGCGACGCTCTGCCCGGCCGCCTCGTTCAGTAGCCGGACGCGCGGCAGGCTGCGCCCGGAGCCCGAAGATCCAGTGCGTCCGGCGTTTCAGCGGGACCGCGACCGGATCATCCACTCGAAGGCGTTCCGCCGGTTGAAGCACAAGACGCAGGTGTTCTTCGCTCCGGCGGGCGACCACTACCGGACGCGGTTGACGCATACGCTCGAGGTGTCGCAGATCGCGCGAACCATCGCCAAGGCGCTTCGTTTGAACGAGGAGTTGACCGAGGCGATTGCGCTCGGGCATGACCTGGGCCACACGCCGTTTGGCCACACCGGCGAGCGGGTGCTGAAGGCGCTTTGCCCGGGGGGCTTCAACCACTACGAGCAGAGTCTCCGCGTGGTCGACGTGATAGAGCACGACGGCGAGGGACTCAACCTCACCTGGGAGGTGCGGGACGGCATTGCACGGCACTCGAAGGGAAAGGACGGCTTGCCGGTCGGGGCCGCGCCGGACCAGCGCGCGTCCACCCTGGAGGGCCAGGTGGCCCGGGTCGCCGACATCATTGCCTATGTCAACCACGACATCGACGACGCGGTGCGGGCCGGACTGCTGCAGCCCCAGGGCCTGCCGGCCGAACCGATTCGCGTGCTGGGCGGCAGATCGTCGGAGCGGATCGGCCGCATGGTGACCGACGTCGTGCGCCGCACGCAGGAGCGACTCGAGTCCGGCGCGCCGGAAGTGTCCATGAGCCGGACGATGCTGCAGGCGACGGTCGATATGCGCACGTTTCTCCACGGCGCGGTCTACGAGAACGCCGCCGCCGCCGGTGAACTCCGGAAGGCGCACGACATCCTGGCCGGTCTGTGGGGGAAGGTGCGGGAGGCCCCGGACCGGTTCCTCGATCCCCGCACGGTAGAGCGCGAGGGGGTCGACGTAGCCGCGAAGGACTTTCTGGCCGGGATGACCGACCGCTACGCGGTGCGGCTGTTCGAGTCTCTCTTCGTCCCGCGCCCCTGGGGGGGCGTCGGCTGGGACACCTGATCCCGCGGGTTCCGGCCGCCGTCAGCCGGCGCCGTTGGAGGTCGGGGCTTCCGAGGTGGTAGAATTGGCGGTTCTATCTTCAGCCGGAACGTTGACCATGCTTCACGATGCGCGGGCTGCCGGCAAGGCGCCGGAGGTATCCGAGCAGTTCGATCTCCGCGACGTGCGCGGCCAGATCGAACCGCTGGAGCGGTCCTTTCCGGCGTCTTCGTTCGCTGGCGCGGAGGGCGAGCGGGATGAGTACACCGTGGCGGCTCCCGTCGTGCTCGAGTTGCTGATCCTGAAGGATGGTGATCGTTACCGGCTCTCGGGGCCGCTCCGGACAACGGTCGAGCGGAGTTGCAGCCGGTGCCTGAAGCCGTTCCAAGTCCCGACCGTCCTCGACATTGACGTTCGCTACCATCCGCAGCGCGCGAACACGGGCGACGGAGAACACGAGATCTCGGATGACGACCTGTCCATCGCGTACTACCGCGACGACCAGATCCACCTGGGAGACCTGGTGCGCGAGCAGCTCCGGCTGGCGTCGCCGATGAAGCCACTCTGCAACGACGACTGCCGCGGCCTCTGCCCCGTCTGCGGCGTAAACCGGAACGAGACGACGTGCGATTGCGTTGCGTCGTGGCATGACCCGCGGTTCGACCGGCTCCGGACGCTTCGGCCGACGCCGGCCCGGGCCGCACTGATGAAGAAGGCCTGATTCCCATGGCGAATCCGAAACGACGGCATTCCAAGACGCGCACGGCCAAGCGCCGGGCGCACGACGCGCTCCCGCCAGTTCAGTTGAAGCGCTGCCCGCAATGTCACGAGTTGCAGCTGCCGCATCGCGTCTGTCCGCACTGCGGCTATTACGGGGACCGCCAGGTGCGTTCCGTAAAGGAGTCGTAGTCCTCCCGGCAGGACGCGCGCGGACAGGATGCGCATTGCCGTTGATGCGGTGGGGGGGGATCACGGACCGCGAAACGTGGTGGCCGGAGCCCTCGTTGCGGCGCGCCATCTCGGATTCGGACTTACCCTCGTCGGCCCCCGGCGCGTGATCGAGGACGAGTTGCGCCGCCATCCCGAGGCGAACGCGATCGACGTGCGGGTGGAGCCGGCTCCGGACGTGATTGGGATGGACGAGGGACCCGCGGCGCTACGGCGCAAGCCGGGCGCCTCGGTCCGGGTGGCGGCTGACGCGGTGGCGCGCGGAGAGGCCGCGGCATTCTTCAGCGCGGGCAACACGGGGGCAACGCTCGTCGCGGCCCACGCCGCCTTCGGCATGCTTCCCGGTGTGGACCGACCCGCCCTCGCGGTTCGGATCCCGACGCGCCACGGCGATGCGGTGCTGCTTGATGTCGGCGCCACCGTCGAGGGCCGGGCGCAGCACCTGGTGCAGTTCGCTTCGATGGGAACCGTTTTCTCGCAGGCGGTGCTCGGAATCGAGAAACCGCGGGTGGGCCTGCTGTCCATCGGTGAAGAGGCGACGAAAGGAAATGACCTGACCCGCCACGCCCACCGCCGGTTGCAGGAGAGCGGTTTGCATTTCATCGGGAACGTGGAGGCACGCGACCTGTATGCGGGCACGGCGGACGTCATCGTCTGCGATGGCTTCACCGGGAACATCGCGCTGAAGGTGAGCGAAGGACTGGTCGAGATGGTGGAGACGCTGTTGCACGACGAATTGCGGCGAACGTTCACAACGTCGCTCGGCTACCTGCTGTCGCGCCGCGCGTTCCGCCGTTTTCGCCGCCGGGTCGACTATTCGGAGTACGGCGGCGCGCCGCTTCTGGGCCTGGCGCGCCTCGCCATGGTGGGTCACGGGCGTTCATCGGTCAAGGCGGTCCGCAACGCGCTCGCCCTGACTCACCGATTCGTCCGACAGGACCTGGTTCATACCATCGGCGCACGGATGCAGGCGTTGGCGCCCAGCGCCCCGGGGCGTGCATCGTGATTGCCTTTGTCTTTCCGGGGCAGGGCTCGCAGCAGGTCGGAATGGGCAGGGAACTGGCCGAGACGTTCGACGTCTGCCGGGAGACGTTCGCGGAAGCGGACGGGGCGCTCGGCGAGCCGATCAGCCGCCTCTGCTTCAACGGTCCGGAGGAGCAGCTCACATTGACCGCCAACACGCAGCCGGCGATTCTCGCCATGAGCGTTGCCGTCGATCGTCTGCTCCGGAACCGGGGGCACGAGCCGGCGTTTCTGGCGGGGCACAGCTTGGGGGAATACTCGGCCCACGTCGCGGCCGGCACCATCGGGTTTGCCGACGCCCTGCGCATCGTCCGCCGCCGCGGCGAGTACATGCAGGCCGCGGTCCCGGTGGGCGAGGGAGCGATGGCGGCGGTGATCGGGCTTGGCCGCGACGGGGTCGAGCAGGCCTGCCGCGAGACGGCGGACGGCGAGGTGGTCAGTGCCGCCAACTGGAACGCCCCGGGACAGGTGACGATCGCGGGCACGGCAGCGGCGGTCGCGCGGGCCGGGGCGCGCGCGAGAGAGTTGGGCGCACGCCGCGTGATGCCGTTGCCGGTCAGCGCGCCGTTCCATTGCGAGCTGATGCAGCCGGCCGAAGCGCGGTTGGCGCCCGAGCTGCGCGCGCTGGTGTCGGCGACTCCGTCCGTGCCGGTAGTGGCGAACGTTGATGCTGAACCGAAGCGAAGCGCTCCCGACTCGATAGAGGCCCTGGTGCGGCAGGTGAGTGCGCCGGTGCAGTGGACGTCGGTCGTGGAACGGCTGGCGGCCGAGGGGGTCACGACGCTGATCGAGGTGGGTCCCGGACGGGTGTTGAGCGGTCTGGCCCGGAAGATCGACCGGTCGCTGACCGTCGCGAACGTGCAGGATCCGAGTAGCCTCGAGAAGGCTGAAGCGGCCCTGGCCGGCGGTCGGGTAGGGGCGGTCGGATGAGCGATCTCGCCGGCCGCGTGGCGCTCGTCACTGGCGCCTCGCGGGGGATCGGACGGGCCATTGCCCTTCACCTGGCGTCGGCGGGCGCGACGGTGGTGGCGGGTGCGAGGGCGGACCACGCCGGCGCCGTGCAGCGGCAGATCGAGGAAGCGGGCGGCGTCGCGGTGGCGATCACGCTGGACGTGACGGACCCAGCGTCGATCGGGGCTGCCGCCAGGACCGCGCTCGACCGCTTCGGACGCGTGGATGTCCTCGTGAACAACGCCGGCATCGTGCGGGATCAGTTGTTGATGCGGATGAAGGCCGAGGAGTGGAATGCCGTGGTGGCGACCAATCTGACGGCCGCCTACCAGTCGTGTCAGGCGGTGCTCCGGCCGATGCTGAAGCAGCGCTCGGGCCGGATCATCAACATTGCTTCGGTCGTCGGCCAGTCGGGAAACCCGGGTCAGGCGAACTATGCGGCGTCGAAGGCGGGACTGATCGGCTTCACGAAGTCGCTGGCGCAGGAAGTTGCCTCACGGGGCATAACCGTCAACGTCGTGGCGCCCGGAATGATCGAAACCGACATGACCGCCGCGCTCGATGAGCGGGCGCAGGCGGCGCTGAGAGAGCGGATTCCGATGGGCCGGCTCGGGTCGCCGGAGGAGGTGGCAGGTGTCGTCCGGTTTCTTGCCTCGGACGAAGCATCGTATATTACAGGGCAAGTCATCGGGGTCAACGGTGGGATGTACATGTAGGGAGGCTGGAAAGCATGGCGGTCGCTGACAAGGTCAAGAACATCATCGTGGAGCAGTTGGGGGTGGACGAGGAAGAGGTGACGCCGGATGCCTCTTTCGTCGACGACCTTGGCGCCGACTCGCTCGATACGGTCGAACTGGTTATGGCGTTTGAAGAGGAGTTCGGTCTCGAGATCCCCGACGGGGACGCGGAGAAGATTACCCGCGTGAAGGAGGCCGTCGACTACATAGAGTCCCACGCCACAGGTTCCAGGTAGGTTCGGCCGGTTCACCGACGGGAGCATTACCTGTGGCAAGGCGCGTTGCGGTCACCGGCGTCGGCCTCGTGTCGTCGCTCGGCGTCGGGACCGACGCGAACTGGGAGGCTCTGCTGGAGGGGCGGTCCGGCATCCGGACCATCGCCAGCTTCGACGCTTCCGCTTTCGCGTCGCGGATCGGGGGCGAAGTGCGCGGCTTCGACCCGCTCGCGTTCCTGACGCGGAAGGACGTCCGCAAGATGGACGTCTTCATCCAGTACGCGATCGCGGCGTCGGAGTTCGCCGTGCAGGACGCCGGCCTGTCCACCGAGGAGCCCCTCGGTCCGGACGTCGGCGTCTTCATCGCGTCCGGAATCGGCGGATTCAGCACGATCGAGCGCGAACACCGCGCGCTGCTCGAGGGCGGGCCCCGGAAGATCTCACCCTTCTTTATTCCCTCCGCCATCATCAATCTGGCGGCGGGGCAGGTGTCGATCCGGTTCGGAGCGCAGGGACCGAATTCGGCGACCTGCACCGCGTGTTCGGCCTCGGCCCATGCCATCGGCGACGCCTACGAGATGATCCGGCGGAGCGACGCCGACGTGATGATCGCCGGGGGATCCGAGGCGTCGATCACGCCGATGGGAGTGGGCGGGTTCGCCGCCATGCGGGCCCTCTCGACACGCAACGACGAGCCGGAGCGCGCCTGCCGGCCGTTCGACAAGGACCGCGACGGCTTCATCATCGGCGAGGGTTCGGGAGTCCTGATTCTCGAGGAGCTGGAGCGCGCCCGCGCGCGCAATGCGTCGATCTATTGCGAGCTGGTCGGCTACGGCATGTCGGCCGATGCGTTTCACATGACGGCTCCGGCCGAGAACGGCGACGGAGCGTTCCGGGTGATGCGGAATACGCTGCGCTCCGCGGGGGTCGAACCGAACGTGGTCGACTACGTCAACGCGCACGGCACGTCCACGCCTCACAACGATCGCATCGAGACGCTGGCCATCAAGCGCTGCTTCGGTGAACACGCGTCGTCACTCGCGATTTCGTCCACCAAGTCCATGACCGGCCACCTGCTGGGGGCGGCCGGCGGGCTGGAGGCCGGGATCACCGCGCTCGCGGTTCGCCACCAGGTGGCGCCCCCCACTATCAATCTGGAGAATCCCGACCCGGACTGCGACCTCGACTACGTGGCGAACGCCAGGCGCGAGATGCCGATCACCTACGCGCTGTCCAACTCGTTCGGGTTCGGCGGCACCAACGCCAGCCTGCTGCTACGCCGGTACGACGGCTGATCCCACGGAGTCCGATGAAGATCGCGGTTTGCCTGAAGCAGGTCATTACGCGCGACTGGCCGCTCCGCGTTGCGGAGTCGAACACCTGGGTCCGCGATAGCGACGCGACGTACGAGATGAACGAGCCGGACGCCTACGCGCTGGAAGAGGCGCTCCGGTTGAAGGAACGTCTCGCCGGCGACGACAGCGAGGTGGTCGTCTGCTCGGCCGGGCCGGCGCGGGCCACGCAGGTGATTCGGGAGGCGCTTGCCCGCGGCGCGGACCGTGCAATCCATGTCGAGAGCGACGCGCTGGCGGAAGCCGATGCCGGGGTGATGGCGGGGGCGCTGGCCGACGCTATCCGTGACGAGGGGTTCGATCTGGTGCTGACCGGCCTGCAGTCGGACGACCAGGGCTTCGGACAGACCGGCGTGGTCCTGGCGGAACGCCTGGGCCTGCCGCACGCGACGATCATCATGGAGGTGGAGGCCGGTGGAGAGGGATCGCTCCGCGTCAAGCGGGAACTGGAGAGCGGCTGGTTCCAGTGGGTGAGCCTGCCGCTGCCAGCGCTCCTGACGATTCAGAGCGGCATCAACCAGCTTCGCTACGCCACGCTCCGGGGGATCATGGCGGCCAAGCGGAAGGAGATCCGCAAGGTGACGCCGGAGCTCTCCGGCGTCGGCGGACAGCGGATCCTACGGATGTACGCGCCGGAGAAGTCCGGCGACACGCACCTGATCGACGGCGCGCCCGCGGAGGCGGCGCGTGAGCTGGTGCGATTGCTTCGCGAGGAGGCGCGCGTCCTGTGATCCTGGTTGTCGGTGAACAGCGTGACGGCGCGGTCAATCCCGCCACTTGGGAAACGGTGGCGGCGGCGCAGCAGATCGCCACGAGCGACGCGGCGCCCGCCGGGCCGATCACGGTCGCGCTGGCCGGCGCGGGGGCATCTCTCGCGTCGTCGGCGGCGGAGCTGGCCGCGGCGGACGTCGACGGAGTGCTCGCGATCGATCACGCGGCGCTCGAGCCCTACACCGCCGACGGCCTCACCACCGCCTACGCGCAGGTGATCGGCGGCGTCTCGCCGGACCTCGTGCTCTGGCCGCACACGTACCAGACGCGCGACTACGCACCCGCTCTGGCCGCCCGGATCGGGCGCCTCCTGATTCCCGACTGCATCGGAGCCAGGGCGCACGACGGCGCGACGGTCTTCGTCCGCCCAATGTTCCAGGGGAAGTTCGTCGCGGATGTGGCGCCGGAGGGTCCGCCGCCGCACTGCGCGACCATCCAGATCGGCGCGTGGCGCGCCGACAGCGCGCGCCGCGGCGACGCACCGGCGCCGGTCCGCGCGGTCGAGGTGCAACTGGACGCGGCGGCCATCCGCCAGCAGCCGGAAGCGCCGTTCAGGGAGGCGAAGCAGGCGGTCGACCTGACCCAGGCGGAGCGGATCGTTGCGGTGGGCCGGGGCATCAAGGATGCGGAGCACCTGCCGCTTGTCCAGGAGCTGGCGCGCGCTCTCGACGCCGAGGTGGCGGCCTCCCGACCCATCTGCGACGCCGGCTGGCTGCCGATGGATCGGCAAATCGGCAGTTCCGGCCAGACCGTGGCGCCCGGACTCTATCTGGCGCTGGGCATCTCCGGCGCCATTCAGCATCTGGTCGGCATGAAGGGGGCGCGCACGATCGTCGCCATCAACAAGGATGCCGACGCCCCCATCTTCGAGGTGGCGCACTATGGCATCGTCGGCGACCTGTTCGAGATCGTGCCGGCGATTCAGGCGGCGCTCGAGGGTGGAGACGCCGGGGGAGACTGACCCTGGATCCGATCGAGCCGGATCGCGACACGCTCGAGGTCGACGTCCTGATTGTCGGCGGCGGACCGGCCGGCCTCGCCGCGGCATATCGGCTGGCGCGCCTCAGCGCCGAAGCGGGAGGCGAGCCCCTCGCGATCGCCCTGCTCGAGAAGGCGCGCGCGCCGGGCGCGCACATGCTCTCGGGCGCGGTCCTCGATCCTTCGGCCCTTCACGACCTGATCCCCGACTGGCGGGAGCGGAACGCACCGCTCGAGACCCCGGTCGCGCGCGACAGCATCTACTTCCTGACCGGCCGTCGCGCCATCCCGTTTCCCTTCACGCCGCCGCCGCTCCGCAACCACGGCCACTACGTCATCTCGCTCAACCGCTTTGCGGCCTGGCTGACGGATCAAGTGGAGGCGGCGGGTGTCGATGTCTTTACCGGTTTTGCGGCGTCGGAATTGCTGTACGACGGCGACCGCATCGTCGGGGCGCGGACCGGCGACCGGGGCATCGCGAAGGATGGTTCCCGCCGGCCGACATTCGAGCCGGGCGTCGACATCCGCGCGCCGGTGACGCTGCTCGCCGACGGCGTGCGGGGCAACCTGACCAAGACGCTGATCGCGCGGCTCGGCCTCGACACCGATCGTCAGCCGCAGACATACGCCATCGGCATCAAGGAGTTGTGGGATGTCGATCCGGAGCGTCTGGCTCCCGGTTCGGTGATCCACACGATGGGCCACCCCCTGCGTTTCGAGGAGTTCGGCGGCGGGTTCATCTACGCTTTGCCGGAGGGGCGGCTGTCGGTCGGCTTCGTCGCCGGGCTCGACTACCGCGATCCGCTGTTCGATCCGCATGTCGCCTTTCAGCGGTTCAAGCGGCACCCGCTGGTTGCCCGGCTGCTCGACGGCGGGCAGATGGTGCGTTACGGCGCGAAGGCGTTGCCGGAGGGGGGCTGGCACGCCATCCCGAAGTGCCACGCCGACGGCGCACTCATTCTGGGAGATGCCGGCGGATTCCTCAATTCGATGCGGCTGAAGGGTATTCACCTCGCGATGCGAAGCGGGATGGCGGCGGCCGAGGCGGCATTTGCCGCCATCCGGGCGGGTGACGTCTCCGCATCCCGGCTTGCCGGGTACGATCGGCTGATTCAGGAGGGGCCGATCCATCGCGAGCTGTACCCGGTCCGGAACGTCCACCAGGCATTCGGAGCCGGCCTCCTGCCCGGGCTGGTCTTTTCCGGGCTGTCGCTGCTGACCGGCGGCTGGTGGCTGCGCGACCCGATCCCGTCGCATGCCGGGCATGAACGGATCCGGACGGTGGACGACTATTACCGCGGCCGGCAGGCGCCGGAGGCGCCCGGCGTGCCGATTGACCGGACGCTGACGTTCGACCGGCTGACCAACGTCCACTATTCCGGGACGCGCCACGACGAGAACCAGCCGTCGCACCTGATCGTCCATGACACGGACATCTGCCGCACGCGCTGCATTGAGGAGTACCGGAATCCCTGCACGCGGTTCTGCCCCGCCAACGTCTACGAGATCGTTGATGCCGGCGCCGGTGAGGGGAAGCGGCTGCAGGTCAACGCATCGAACTGCGTGCACTGCAAGACGTGCGACATCATGGATCCGTACCAGATCATCGACTGGGTACCGCCGGAGGGGGAGGGCGGCCCGCAATACGAAGGAATGTGACCGAAGGGCCGGCGCGCCACGACGATACGCCAAGACGGCTGTCGTTCCGCCAGCGGACGATGGCGCGGCTGATCGGCGCGCTCGGAGCCCCGGTCGTCGACGCCATCTGCCGGACGCTGCGATGGCGCGTCGAAGGGATGGAGCACCACGACGCGATCGTCGCGTCGGGCCGCCAGCCCGTCCTCGCCTTCTGGCACGGCCGTGTCCTGCACGCCACCTGGTTCTGGCGCGGGCGCGGGATCGTCGTGATGATCAGCGAGAATTTCGACGGGGAGTGGATCGGCCGGCTGATCGAGTGGTTCGGCTATCGGACGGCCCGCGGATCGTCGTCGCGCGGCGGCGCGCGCGCCATGGTCCGGATGCGCCGCCTGAGCGTGGACGGCGCGCCGACCGGGTTTGCCGTCGACGGACCGCGCGGCCCGGCGCGTTCGGTACAGCCGGGTGCGGTCTGGCTCGCCAGTCTGACCGGCCAGCCGATCCTGCCGTTCCATGCCGAGTCGGATCGCTATTGGACGATCCGGAGCTGGGACGGCACGCAGGTGCCGAAGCCTTTCGCGCGAACTGCCATGGTGATTGGCCCGCCGATCTACGTCCCGCGCCGTCCGGACGATGATGTAATGGAGGAGAAGCGACGAGAGCTGGCGGACTCTCTCGCGGCTCTGGCCGAACGCGCGACAGTCATGGCCCGGGCGCCGGCACGGGAGACAAACTGACGATGGCACTCGCGGACGTGTTGCTGATCGCCTCGTCCCGTTTCGTGGAGCACGAAACGCCGCCGGGCCACCCGGAACGCCCGGCGCGCGCGGAGGCAATGACCCGCGCCGCCGACCGGTGGCGGTCACAGGGCGGCACGATCGCCGAGCCCGAGGCGGTGGCCGACCAGGCGCTTGCCCGAGTGCACGCCGCGGACTACCTCGGGAGCATCGCCGCTACCTCGGGGCGGAGCGTCCGCCTCGATCCCGACACCTACACGTCGCCCGAGTCGGAGACGATCGCGCGCCTCGCGGCGGGCGCCACGATTGCGGCGGTCGACCACGCACTGGATCGGAACGCCCCCGGCCTGGCCTTTGTCCGGCCGCCGGGCCACCACGCGGAGCGGGCGCGCGCGATGGGCTTCTGTCTCTACAACAACGCGGCGGTGGCGGCGGCGCATGCCCGATCGCGAGGCGCGGCGCGCGTGGCGGTCATCGACTACGACGTCCATCATGGCAACGGCACCCAGTGGATCTTCTATGACGATCCGAGCGTGCTATACGTCTCGACGCACCAATACCCCTTCTATCCCGGCACCGGCGCCGCGGACGACGTGGGGCGGGGTGACGGCGCCGGGGCAACCCTCAATATTCCTCTCGCCGCCGGGGCGACCGACGCGGATCAGGATCTTGTCTTTCGCGACGTCGTTCTACCCGTGCTAGGCGCCTTCGGCCCGAATCTTCTGATCCTCTCGGCCGGATTCGACGCGCACGCCGCCGATCCGCTCGGCGGCATGCGCCTGACCGTCGACGGGTTCCGCACCCTCAACCGGCGGCTGCGCGGGTTCGCCGCTGCGCACTGTGATGGCCGCTTCGCGGTGGTGACCGAGGGCGGCTATGACCTCGACGCGCTCGAGGCGTGCCTCGACATGACTCTCGAGACCTGCGCCGAAGAGACGCCGGCGTCCGTCCCGCCCGCGGCCGGGCCGACCGGGACCGCCGGCGCCGTGCTTGCCTCAGTCAAGCAGGCCCAGGCCGCGTACTGGCCCTCCCTCGGGTGGTAGGACCGCCCTTCGGGCCGCCCGCGCGGTCGAGACTGTAGACTATCGATCAGGAACCCGATCGGGAGCCGGCCATGGCGCCGGCCCCGTACCCTGGTGAGCTTCTTCGTGCGCGACTACGACCCCCAGGCGATAGATCGGAAGTGGCAACAGCGCTGGCGCGAGAGCCGCGCCTTCGAGGTGGTGGAGGACCCGGCCCGGGATCCGTTCTATTGCCTCGTGATGTTCGCTTATCCCTCCGGCCACGCCCATGTTGGTCATGTCCGGAACTACATGATCGGCGACGTCGTCGCCCGAATGAAGCGGATGCGCGGGTACAACGTCCTCCATCCCTTCGGATGGGACGCCTTCGGCATGCCGGCCGAGAACGCGGCAATCAAGAACCGGACCCATCCGGAGACGTGGACGCGCGAGAACATCGCGCACATGAAGGATCAGTTGCAGCGACTCGGCATCAGCTACGCCTGGGAGCGGGAGCTTGCGACGTGCGATGCGGACTACTACCGCTGGAACCAGTGGATCTTCCTCCGGATGTACGAGCGGAATCTCGCCTACCGCAAGAAAGCCTCCGTGAACTGGTGTCCCGACTGCCAGACGGTCCTGGCGAACGAACAGGTGGTGGACGGAGGCTGCTGGCGTTGCGGGGCAACCGTCGGCCGGCGCGAGCTGGCGCAGTGGTTCTTCCGGATCACGCAGTACGCCGACGAATTGCTCGACGGGATCGAGACGCTCGATCAATGGCCCGACAAGGTCCTGACGATGCAGCGGAACTGGATTGGCCGCTCCGAGGGAGCGCGCGTGCAGTTCGCGCTGGCGGAACCCGACGGGACGGCGGACGGGGATGGGGAACCGATCGAAGTCTTCACGACGCGCATCGACACGATCTACGGTGCGACGTTCGTACTGCTGGCGCCGGAGCATCCTCTGGTGGAACGGATTGCGGCGGGGCGGACGGACGGCGAGGCCTTTCTCGAGCGCGTGAAGCGGTTCCGGGCGCTGGATCGGACGGCCCGGCTGACCGGTCAGATCGACAAGGAAGGCATCGATACCGGACGCGTCGCGATCAACCCGTTCAGCGGCGAGGCGGTGCCCATCTGGGTAGCCAACTTCGTTCTCGCGGAGTACGGCACCGGGGCGATCATGGCGGTGCCGGCGCACGATCAGCGGGACTTCGAGTTCGCCAGAAAATACGGGCTTCCGGTCCGCGTCGTGATTCAGCCGTCGGGGCAGACGCTGCCGACGGGCGACCGGCTGGAAGCGGCGGTCCCGGAGTACGGCCGGCTGGTCGACTCGGGCGACTATACGGCTCTGGACAGCGCCGAGGCGCGCGGGAAGATGGCCGCGGCGGCGGAGGCGGGCGGCTTCGGTCGGGGCGAAGTGCAGTTTCGCCTCAAGGACTGGGGGATCTCGCGCCAACGCTACTGGGGCACGCCCATCCCCATCGTCTACTGCGACAGTTGCGGCGTTCAGCCGGTGCCCGACGATCAACTGCCGGTGGAACTGCCGCAGGTGGAGCTGTTCAGCGGACAGGGTGACTCGCCGCTGGCCCAGGTCGAGTCATTCGTCAACACCACGTGCCCGGGTTGCGGCGGCGCAGCGCGGCGCGAGACCGACACGATGGACACGTTCGTCGATTCATCCTGGTATTTCTACCGCTATTGCGATCCGTCCAACGCCGGCGCCGCGTTCAATCCGGAGGCGGTCCGCTACTGGGCTCCCATCGACTTCTACTGCGGCGGGGTCGAGCATGCCATCCTCCACCTGATTTACTCCCGCTTCTTCTGCCGCGTCCTGCGCGATTTGGGATTGCTCTCGCACGATGAACCGTTCACGCGGCTGCTGACGCAGGGCATGGTCCTGAAGGACGGCGCCGTGATGTCGAAGTCGAAGGGCAATGTCGTCGACCCGGACGAGATGATGTCGAAGCATGGGGCCGACGCGCTGCGCCTGTACGAGACCTTTGTCGCGCCGCCGGAGAAGGAGATTGAATGGACCGACGCCGGACTCGAGGGAAGCGCCCGTTTCCTGGGACGCGTCTGGCGCCTCGTGATGCCGTTCGCAGAGAACTTCCGCGCGGCGTCCGGGCCGGTGTCGTTCGACAGTGTGACGCTCGACGATGACGAGCGGACCCTTCGGCGAAAGACGCATCGGACGATTGCGCGGGTTTCCGAAGACCTCGATCCCCGCGTGCATCTCAATACGGCGGTCGCCGCGCTTATGGAACTGGTCAACGAGCTGTACTCCTTCTGCGAACGGCGGAAGATCGGTCCCTTCGCCCCGAAGAACGGCGATCCCGAGGCCGGTCCGTCGGCGGCCGCGCTAGCCGTCCTGCGGGAAGCGATCGAGGCGCTGGTGTTGATGCTGTCTCCTTTTACCCCGCACGTGGGTGAAGAGCTGTGGGAAGCGCTGGGCTACGCGGACGGTGTTGCGGCAGCGGGCTGGCCGGTGGCGGATGCCGGTGTGGCGGCGGGGGAGACGGTGGTCGTGCCGGTGCAGGTGAACGGCAAGGTGCGGGCACGCGTGACGGTTCCGACTGACGCGTCCCGGGCGGAGCTGGAACGTCTCGCGCTGGAGACTTCGCAGGTTCAGGCACACACCGAAGGCAAACGGATCGATCGGGTCCTCGTTGTGCCGGGCCGAATGGTTAGCATAGTGGCGAGAGGCTGAACCGTCCCGTTTGAAGGACTTGACCGTGATGACCACTGAATTCCAACGTTCCTGTCGTCGCTTCGTCATCGCGGCGGTCGCCGCGATTGCCGTAGCCGGGGCCAGCATGTTCGCGGCCGGCTGCGGCTATACGCTGGCGGGGCGCGGGTCGTTCCTGCCCGACTACATTGAGACTGTCGCAATCCCCACCTTCGAGAACCGGACCGCGGTCTTCGACGTCGAGCAGCTGCTGACGCAGGAGGTGCGCACCGCATTCATCGGCCGCGGCTCCTACCGCGTGCAGACCGGTACCGCCGGCGCGGATGCGTCGCTCATCGGCGCCATCACCAACATCCGTATCGAACCCGCCAGCTTCAACGCGGACCAGCAGGCGTCGCGCTACATCTTCACGCTGATCGCCAGCATCGAGTTCCGCGACCTTACGACCGGCGAGGTTATCTGGGACAACGCGCAGTTGCAGTTCGCCGACGAGTACGACGTTGCCTCCGGCACCGGTGACGTCGCCAGTCCGTCCACTTTCTTCGGCCAGCGGAACAACACGGTGGAACGTCTCGCGACCGACTTCGCGGACACCGTCGTCAGCTCTATCCTCGAGGCGTTCTGAGGAGCCGTTGCCGGAGCTGACGCCCGCCGCTTTCCGTGCGCGACTTGCCACGGGCGGCCCGGGCTCCGTCTGCCTGCTGTTGGGAGACGATGCGGCGGAGAAACGGGCGCTGATCGAGGCGACCGTCGCCACGATCGACGAGGGCATCCGCCTCTTCAACGTCGACCGGTTCCAGGGGGACGAGACAACGATTCCGGAAGTGCTCGACGCCGCCCAGACCCTCCCGATGATGGCGGCGCGACGCGTGATCGTCGTCCTGCATGCCGAGCACGTGCTGCAGCCGAAGCGGGAGAGTCAGGCGGCGACGGAGGGTCTCTCGGCCCTCGAGGCCTACCTTGAGGAGCCGGCGCCGCACGCGACGGTATTGCTCGAGGTCGCGGATCTGGACGAGCGGCGTCGCGTCTTCAGGCGGATCAGCGAAGCAGCGGATGTGGTGCGGTGCGGCGATCTGGCCGACGCCACCGACGCCGGAGACTGGATTGTGAGGCGGCTGAAGGAGATGGGCCGGGAGGCGGAGCCCGCGGCGGTGCGGCTGCTGGCGGCCGTGGTGGGCTCCGACGCCAGCGCCCTGCGCGGTGCGCTGGACCGACTCTCGCTCTACGCGGCGGACGCTCCCAGAATCACGGTCGAGGACGTCCGGACGGTAGTGGGGGCATCCGTAGCCGGTCCGGACGACGACTGGGCGGTCGCGCGGGCGATAGAGCAGCGGGACACGCGCCGCGCCCTCCGGGAAGTGGGCCTGGCGCTCGAAGCCGGCGCCGTCCCGTACATGGTGCTGGGGCAGCTCGCCTGGGTGGCGCGGAGCCGTCTCGGCCCGACGCGGACCGGCCCGGCGATTGACGCCGTGTTTCGCACCGACCGGGCGCTGAAGCAGTCGGGCGGCGATCCGCGCGTGCTGCTCGAGCGGCTGGTCGCCGAGTTGTGCGGCGGGAGGGGACGGGCGCCAGCCGGGGGCGGCGGTCCGCGGGGGCGCCGCTAGGAGCCGTCCGCGTTCCGCAGGCGCCTGGCGAGGCGCGACTTGTGGCGGGCGGCGGCGTTCCGGTGAATAACTCCCTTGCCGGCCACCGTATCGATCAGGGCGTTGGCGGAACGGACGGATTCACGGAGCTCCGCCGCATCGCTTCCGGCGTCCATGTCGCGACGCGTTGCCCGGATGGCCCGGCGCATCCGGCTCTTGAGCCGGCTATTGCGCTCCTGCCGCTCCAGGCTCTTGTGGTGGGCCTTAAGGGCTGACTTGTGGTTGGCCATAAACGCGTAATGATACCGATTCGTGCAGCGGTCCGTCTACGGGCCGTGCGTCGCCCAGACTTCCATCCCGCCCTGGCGATCGAACGCGATTACGTCATACCGCTCGTGACGCGAGGGATCCGGCATCTCCATCCCGGGTGAGCCGAGGGGCATTCCGGGCACCGCAAGGCCCGCGACGCGCGGCCCCTCGCGGAGCAACCGCAGGATATCGGATGCCGGCACATGGCCCTCGATCGCGTAGTCATTCACGACCGCCGTGTGGCACGACGAGAGCTCCGGCTGGATTCCCAGCCGTTGCTTGAGCGGAACAACGTTCGGGACGTCGGTCACCGTTACCTTGAATCCGTGCTCCCGCAGGTGGTCGACCCAAATTGCGCAGCAGCCGCAGGTTGGCGTCTTGTAGACGTCGATCGCGTGACCGGTCTCGCTCTCCTGGGCGCCAGCCAGCGTCCATCCGGATACGCCTACCGCCAAGGCAACCGCCACACCCATCAGTGTCCGTTTCATGCAGTGTCTCCTTGGACAGCATTATATGCTCGCCGGGCGTGGCAGAGAGCATTGCGCCCACCCGCCCGGGCTCCGATCGCGAACCGGCGCCCGGAGGAGACGGGGACGGCCCGGTCGACGTCGCGATCATTGGTGGCGGTCCCGCCGGCTCATCCGCGGCGCGTCTGCTCTCGGCCTGGGGGCATTCGGCCCTGCTCCTGGCGAAGTCCGAGGCCGGGACTCCGTCGCTCGCCGAGTCGCTGCCGCCCAGTTGCCGGAAGGTGTTCGAGGCGATCGGCGTCCGGGAGGCGGTTGAGAGGGCGGGTTTCGTCACGACGGGCGGCAACACGGTTTGCTGGGGCGCCGGCCCACCCCGCGTGGCGTCGTTCGGGGGCGGACGCGTCGGGTATCAGGTGCTTCGCCGGGACTTCGATCGCCTGCTTCTGGACGAAGCGCGGAGAGCGGGCGCGATAGTCCGGACCGGCGTTACGGTCCGGCGGGTGGCGAACGGCCAGGACGGCCCGATGGTGGTGGCCGGCCGGGACGAGCGGGAACGCGCCGTGACGGCCTCGGCGCGCATCGTTCTCGACTGTTCCGGCCGAGCCGGCGTCATCGCCCGCCGTCATCGTACGCGCCTGCAGGCGGCGGAGACGACGCTCGCGCTGGTCGGCATCTGGCGGCGCGATGGCGGCGGGGCGTTCGCCGGACCGGCATCCGCGTCCGGCGTCGAGCCCGGTGGGGAGCCCGGGGACGCTTCGCATACGGTCGTCGAGGCATACGCCGACGGATGGGCATGGTCGGTACCGCTATCCGAGCGGCGGCGTTACGTGACCGTGATGGTCGATCCCCGGACTACCGAAACCGACCATCCGGGATCCCTCGCCGCGCGCTACCGGGCCGAAGTCGGCAAGACGGTTCATCTGGCCCGCCTTGCCGCCGGCGCCTCACTCGAAGGGGAGCCTTGGGCCTGCGACGCCTCCCAGTACGGCTCCCGCCGCTTCGGCGGGCCCGGCTATCTGCTGGTCGGTGACGCCGCCACCTTCATCGACCCGCTATCCTCGTTCGGGGTCAAGAAGGCGATGGCGTCGGCCTGGCTGGCCTCGGTCGTGGCCAACACCTGCCTGCTGCATCCCACCCGTGCGGACCTGGCGCTTCGTTTCCACGCCGAGCGGGAGCAGGAGGTCTGGGACGCGTACCGCCGGCAGTCCTCCGAGTTCTTCGCCCAGGTGTCGCAGCATGAGTTGCATCCGTTCTGGAGCGACCGTTCGGATCCGATGGCAATGGACGGTGTCCGCAGCCGTGCCGGCGGGCCGGATGCGGTCGAAGCGTTTCGCCGCGATCCCGCGGTCCGTTCCGCGTTCGACGCGCTGCGCCGCGCGCCCTCGATTCGCTTGCGGCCGACCGATGCGGTCCGTACGACGTCGGCGCCGGCCGTCGAGGGACGGGAGATCGTGGCCGACGCCTGCCTGTCGCTCGATGCGGGAAAGGCTGGCGCCATCGCCATTCGATACCTGCGGGGGGTTGATCTTCTGGCGCTGATGGAGATTGCGGAGAGCCGGACGGAGGTGCCGGACCTGTACGAGGCGTATTGTGGATCGCGCGCACCGGTGGACCTGGCCGATTTTCTCGGTGCGCTGGCCGTGCTCCTGGGACGGGGCGTGTTGCGCAACGAAGCCTGAGCGCGGCATGGGGCCGAGGCGGTCGATCCGAACCGGAATGTGTGCTACAACAATCCCACGGATGTCTCTCTCACGATTCCCACTCTCCGGGCACGGAGCGGGATCATGTGCGGTCGCGCTGGCCGCCGCGGCGCTCATCGCCGGAGCCGCGCCGGTGTCGGCACAGAACGACGCGTCGGGCGGCGGACTGCCCGACGGCGGGATTCCCGTCGCCAGCGACCTCGTCCACCGGGTCTGCGGCGACTGCCATCCCTCGGACGAGCAGGGGCGGATGAGCCGCATTTCCTATCAGCGGACGTCGCCGGAGGGGTGGCAGCAGACCATCCGGCGCATGGTGCTTCTGAACGATCTGCAGATCGAGCCGGCGGACGCCCGTGAGGCGGTTCGATACCTGGCGACCCATCATGGCCTGGCGCCGGAGGAGGCGCGTCTCGGGGCCTTCGAGGTGGAGCGCCGGAACATCGATTTCTTCTACCAAGCCGATCCCGAGACGCAGGAGACGTGCAACCGCTGCCACTCGATGGGCCGCGTGCTGAACCAGCGGCGGACCCTCGAGGAATGGGGGTTGCTGACCGCCATGCACCGCGGCTACTACCCGTTCGCGGATTTTCAGTCGTTCACCCGGAACGTCGATTCCCGAGGGGAAGGGGCGGATGGGGGCGACGACGCCGATGAGCGGACCGCGGTCGAGCGCGCCGTGGCCCATCTGGCGGAGGCTTTTCCGCTGGATACGACGGAGTGGACGAGCTGGTCGGCGAACATGCGCACGCCGGTTCTCGACGGAACGTGGGCGCTAGTCGGTCACGAGCGCGGCCAGGGTCCCGTGTACGGCACCCTGACCGTTGCGTCGGACCCGTCGGCGCCGGACGAGCTGGATACACGGACCAGCTACCGCTACCCGTCACGCGACGTCGAGGTCACCCGCACCGGCGAGGCGCTGATCTATACGGGTTATCAGTGGCGCGGCCGCTCCACGAGCCCCGGGCAGTTCGAGGCGCGGGAAGTGATGTTCCTCTCGCGCGACCGCGAGGAGATTACGGGACGCTGGTTCACCGGCGGTTACGACGAGCGTGGCATCGACGTGACGCTGCGGCGTGTCGGCTCGGAGCCGCTGATCACCGGGGTCTACCCGCGGTCCGTGCCGTCCCGGGCGGGCGACGTCACGCTGCAGCTCTTCGGCGCCAATCTCCCCCAGCCGCTCGACGCCGCGTCGATCGATCTCGGTGCGGGCCTGACCGTGACCGCCGTCAGCGAACCGTCCGCGACGTCCGCGACGCTCGCCGTCACGGTGGACGCGGAGGCCCGAATCGGCGCGCGCGACCTGTTCATCGGTTCCGCCTCGCTGACCGCGGCGGTGACTGTCTTCGACGAGATCCACCGGCTCGACGTGACCCCGGCGACCGGGCTGGCGCGTGTCGGGGGCATCGTGTTTCCCAAGCAGTACGAGTACTTCGAGGCGCGCGCCTGGCACGATGGGCCCGATGGGGAGTCGGGCACCGACGACGACCTCGATCTTGGAATGGTCGATGTGGACTGGAGTGTCGAGGAGTACGCGGTCACCTACGACGACGACGACACCGCCTTCGTCGGTACGCTCGGCGAGGACGGCGCGTTCGAACCGGCCGTCGACGGACCGAATCCGGAGCGGAGCGGCAACCGCAACAACGTCGGCGACGTCTGGGTCGTGGCGACGCTCGCGGCGGAGCCGGTCAGCGGCGTCGAGCTGGAGCGTCCGCTCAGGGCCCGGGCGCACCTGCTGGTGACGGTGCCGGTGTACCTGCGGCGCGGGGAATCGGGACCATGACCGCGCGTCGTGACGAGTTCGCTGGAAGTCCCGCTGGCGCTGACGCGAAACATCGGCGCGTTGAGTTCCTTTCCCTCGGCGAGTGCCATCCCTTCGAGGCGGCGGGTCGCCGGTTCCTCTATCTCGTGCCGAGCGCGGCGGTATTCGCGCTTGACGAGACGTCGGCCGCCGTGGTCGACGCGCTGAGCGCTGGGCGCCTCGCCCCGCCGGACCTCTTCGGCCGTCTCGCGGGGCGTTTCGCCCTCCCGGAAGTCGAGGCGACACTGGCCGAGCTGGCCGGCGCCCGCGTGATCGTGCCGATTGAGCCCGGCCCGCCGGCCCCCGCGCCGAAGCCCGCACCGAACATCATCCCGCTGAAGCCGATTCCGTTGTCGACGTTGGTCGTCAACGTCACGAACCGCTGCAATCTCGCCTGCACCTACTGCTACGAGTACGGCGAGGACCGGATTGCCGAACCGACGGCCGGCGGCATGCCGAAGCTGATGAGCGAGGAAACGGCGCGGGAGAGCGTCGACTTCATGATCGAGCGTTCGGGAAACAGCCCGGTCGTGCGGCTTACCTTCTTCGGCGGGGAAACGCTGCTGAACTTCGCCGTGCTGGAGAAGACGATCCCGTACGCGCGCCACCGCGCGGCGGAGGTGGGCAAGCGGGTCGAGTTCAGCCTGACGACGAACGGCACGCTGCTGCGCCCGGAGGTGATCGAGTTTCTGGCCGACAACGACGTCGGGGTGACGATATCCATCGACGGCCCGAAGGAGATGCAGGACAAGTTTCGCGTGTTTCACGACGGACGGGGGAGTTATGACGTCGTCGCGCCGAAGGTGCGCGAGTTGCTCCGACGCCACCGGTCGCGGCCGATCGGCGCGCGGGTGACGTTGACTTCCGACGTGCTCGACATCACTCGGATCTACCGGCATCTCACCGAGGACATCGGATTCTGGGAGGTCGGCTTCGCGCCGGTCACGACGTCGCCCGGCCGCGCTCACGCCATCGGAGATAGTGGCTTCGATTCCATGCTGGCGCAGTTCCGCGAGCTGGGCCGGGAGTTCCTGCAGGCTGCGCTCGAAGGCCGGCACCACGGCTTCAGCAACGTGGCCGACACGATCGAGGAGCTCCACAAGGGGGCGAGCAAGGCGCTGCCGTGCGGGGCGGGGCTCGGACTGATGGGAGTCGCAACGAACGGCGACGTGGCGCTTTGTCACCGGTTCGCCGGGTCCGGCGACCACAAGCTGGGGACGGTGCGGGAGGGCGTCGACGAGTCCGCCCAGGAGGCGTTCCTCGACGCCCATCACATAGACCGGAAGACGGACTGCCGGACGTGCTGGGCGCGTCCCCTTTGCGCGGGTGGCTGCTACCATGAGGCGTACACGCGCTACGGGACCACGCAGGCCCCCAACCTGCACTATTGCGAATGGATACGCGGATGGACGGAGACCTGCCTGGAGATCTACGGCGAGATCGCCGAGCGGAATCCGGCGTTTCTCCGGCGGTTCGATGGTGGTGACCCGCCTGCTGAGGTGAACGATGACGCATCTCCGACCCATTAACCAGAAAGCCGCCCGGATCGCCGAGGGCTTCGCCGAGGCGCGGCCTCACGCTGCCGGGGCGGCGGGCGCGTCCCCGGGGCAGCCGGAGGGCCGCGTGGTGGCGTTGCAGGAGGGGAGCAGCGGGCCACCCAAGCCGGAGGGGCCGCATATTCCGCTCGGATGCAGCTTCGTCTTCTCGCCAGGATGGGAAGCCGACCGGAACGGCGGTGCGGCCGGGCTGTGCCAGCCGGTCGAGCGCGACCTGTTCGACTGCCATCTGGGTTGTTTCTGGCCGGCGCAGGTGCCGGATCAGTTGAATCACGCGCCGGACTGGACGGCCAAGTGTGCGGCCGCGCAGAAGGACTGGCGAAAGATTGACCTCATCTTCCCCTGAGGGCTTCGCGTCGCGAGGCCGGCCGGGGCCGAGCGCCCTGGCCGTGGCGCTTGCGCTGGCGGCGCTCGCGCTGAGCGTCGCGACGCTGGCGGCGGCGCAATCCGCCGAGCCGATGTCGGCCGGCGACGGCACCCTGTATCTCGGGGCCTACCCGAGCCGGATCTTCGTCATCGACGAGGCGACGACCAGCGTCGTCGACGAGATCGAGGTGCCGCACGGTGCGCCCCGCTCGATGGTCGTCTCCGAAGATCGGGAACGCTTCTACTTCCTCGACCCGACCATGGAGCATCTGACGACGGTCGACATCGCCTCGCGCGAGGTCACCGACTCGTTCAACTTCAGCGACGGGAACCGGCGCGTCCGCATTCGTTCATTCCGCGTGGCCCCCGACGGACGCACCGCCATCCTCAACCTCGACACCGCCGTCAAGCATCTCGACCGCTTCGAGATCGAGCCGTACCGGCTGGTGCGGGTCGACATGGCGACGCACGAGATCGTCGAGGAACTGCCGTGGCCGACGGAGGAGCCGTCGCCGAGCGCGCGGATGCTGTTCTCGCCCGACGGCGACTATCTCTACTTCTTCGGCCGTGACGTTCTCATCCTGGAGACGGAGGGCTTCACCGAAGTCGACCGCTGGTCGTTGCGCGAACCGCTCGAGCCCGGGCTCGGCCGCATCGATTTCGGCTTCTCGACCGACCTCGTGTACGAGGAGCCCGGGTTCTTCACCGGCCTCTTCACGCTGCACGACGACGCGCAGGATCGCGAGCTGATGGGGGTCGCCCGGATCGACCTGCCCAATCGGGACGTCGACTTCTACACGCTGGGGCCGGCGACCGGAATCCAGTTCGCCCTGGCGCCCGGGCGGCAGACGGCCTACGGGCTGGCAAGCCGGATCGAGGGCTACGAGTTCTGGACCTTCGACCTGGAGCAGCGGCGCGTTGGCTTTCGCCGCCAGATCGCGGGCCGCCCACGCATGGCCGTCGACGTCAGCACGAATGGCGAGGTGCTCTACATCTCGTCGGCGGGCGAGACAATCGACTTCTACGATACGGAGTCGTTCGACTACCTCGGGACCCTGACCCTGGACGGCGACATGACGTCCGGGCTGATCGTGATGCCGTCGTCGCCGGCGCCGTGAGGCGGCCCCGGAGACGGCCCGCATGCTCGACCCCCAGTTCAGACGCGCGCTGGCCTATGTCGCGCCGTACTGGCGGCGTCTGGCGCTGGTGGTCATCCTCGGCCTCGCGAGCACCCTGGCCGCCCTGTTCGTTCCCCTCCTGTCGCGGAACCTTGTCGACGACGCGCTGCTGGCCGGCGACCGCACGGTGCTCATGCGGGTGGTTGGCCTGTTCGTCGGCCTGACCGTCCTCGGCTTCCTCCTCAACGTGGTCAGCGGTCTCCGCTACACGCTCGTGTCGGCGGAGATCCTGTTCGACATGCGTCTCGACCTGTACCGCCATCTGCAGCGGCTCTCGCCCCGCTTCTACACGCGCACGCGGCTGGGCGACATCGTCTCGCGGCTCAACAACGACATCGGCGAAATCCAGCGCGTCGCGGCGGAGGCCGCCCTCGGGTGGATTGGCAACATCCTCTTTCTGGTCGGGTCGGTCGGGTTCATGATCTTTCTCGACCTGCGGCTTTTCCTCGCGGGAGTCGCCGTCCTGCCCCTCAGCATTTGGGCACTGGTCGTTTACCGGCGCCGGCTGGAGCGTCGCGTCGCGACCTTCCGCGAACGTAGCGCGGACATCGGCAGCTTCCTGATCGAAACGCTGTCGGCGATGCGGCTCGTCGTGACGGCGAACGCCCAACAGCGGGAGACCGGCCGCTTTGGTGACCGGAACCAGGCGTTCATCGACGCGTTGATGGCGATGCAGCGCGTGACCTATCTCGCGGGCGGATTGCCGGGGGTCCTGCTGTCGGTGGGGATGGGCGCGGTGTTTCTGTACGGCGGCTTCCGTGTTCTCGACGGCACGCTCACCATGGGTACGCTCGTCGCCTTCATGGCCTACCAGACCCGGCTCATGGGGCCGGTCCAGGCGCTGATGGGGCTCTACGCGAGTCTGGCCACCGCCCGGGTGTCGCTGGCGCGGGTCAACGAGATTGCCGATGCGCCGATCGAGGTGGAGGAAGCGCCGGGGGCTTCCGCGCCCGCCGGCGTGCGAGGTCACGTCGAATTCGATGGGGTGAGCCTGTCGTTCGACCGTGGCGCGCCGGCGCTCGATAACGTGTCCTTCACCGTCGCGCCGGGCGAGACGGTGGCGATCGTCGGCCGCAGCGGCGCCGGAAAGTCGACGATCGCCGACCTCCTGCTGCGGCTGCTCGATCCCGACGAGGGAGCGGTTCGGCTCGATGGCCACGACCTGCCGACCCTCCCGCTGGCGTTCCTCCGCCGGCACGTGGCGCTGGTGGAGCATGCCCCGTTCATCTTTCACGCATCGATGGCGGACAACCTGCGCTATGCCCGGCCGGACGCCGATGCCGGCGAAGTGGAGGCGGCCGCGCGCGCGGCTGGAATCCACGACTTCATCGCCGGGTTGCCGGAAGGCTACGACACCGTCCTGGGCGAGCGGGGAGCGGCGCTGTCGGCGGGGGAGCGGCAGCGTGTTGCGATCGCGCGCGCCCTGCTGGCCGACCCGAGCGTGCTCGTGCTCGACGAGGCGACCGCGTCGCTGGATCCGGTCGCCGAGCGGCATGTGATCGACGGCTACGAGGCCATCATGCGGGAGCGGACTACCTTGATCATCACGCATCGCCTGGAGCTCGCCCGCCACGCGGACCGCGTCGTCGCCCTGGACGGCGCGAGCGTGGCGGAGATCGGCCCGCCCGAAGACCTGCTGGCGCGGGGCGGGGCTTTCGCGCGCCTGTTCGCGGGGCAGGCGGTGGGACCGAAGACGGCACGAGCTTGATCGCTCCACACAGTGCATGAGTGTATAGGGATACCTGCGTCACTTCGCAGTCGGCACGCTGTTACCGGATTCCGCCGGGAGGCCGTATACCATTTGCTAGGCACATTAGGTATATGGTATATGTCATATTACAAAGGAGTGAGTGGAATGACGAGTACCGAACGCCGCGCGTCCGTATACGTCCCATGGCGGACGTTTGAGAATGCGATCAAACAGCTCGCCGACGAGATGCCAAGCCGTGTTGACCGAACGGTCTTCCCGAGCATGTCTGGTGGGCTTCAGAACCAACTGCTCGCTGGATTCCGGTTCCTTCGGTTGATTGACGACCACGACGAGCCCACGGAACAACTGAAGAAGCTGGCTGTGTCGGACGAGTCGAAACGCCGGCAGGTTCTGAAGGACATACTCGAAGAGCGGTACTCGGAACTCTTCGCACTAGACCTCAAGAGGGCGACACCAGCACAGCTTGGTGAAGAGATGGCCAAGTCTTACGACGTGACCGGCAGCACCAAGGAGAGGGCTGAACGGTTTTTTCTTGCGGCCGCCGAGTACGCGGGGATTGAGGTGTCTTCACGGCTTGGGAAGTCGAAACGAAAGAGGAATGGCAACGCGACGGCGCCAAAGCCTCGTGCAGCCGGTGCTCGTCGTCAATCGAAGCATGGGGGCAAGCGGCAGGCATCGGGCGCAACTGAGTCGATTCGGGTTGTCGAACTCCGTAGCGGTGGGACGATCAAGATCGTCACATCCCTCAACATCCTCACGCTCGAAGCTGCCGACCGAAACTTCGTGGGGGAGCTCATTAGCAAGTTGGACGAATACGAGACGGGCAACCAACTCGCTGATGGACATGGCGAGGAAAGCGCGGGGGGGTGATGATGAGAATGGTCTAGCCTCCGCCGCCTCGGCTCGCCGGCGACGGAGGCCACAACCAAGAAGGGGTCATCTCGGTGGCGTGGTCGAAACGGCGCGAGATTCCCCCGTGGCGGGCACCCTTACCCAATCGGTGCGCCGTGCGAGGATTGCTGTCTTCAGCATCCCCGACGTTAGCAACCGGGCACCACAACGCTTCTTCTGCCTCAATCGGAGTATCTCACATTCCGGTCCTCTCGGCGGTTTGGGGGATCTGTGATCCACCGTAGATTCGGAAGAATGGAGGGCGTGGAATCAGGTTGGGCGCATCCGCGTATTGTGTGTCGTTTGAGAGCTCATGATGGTGTCTACGCGATCAAGTGAGTTCTCGGTCGGCGTGATCGACAGCGGTATCCACGCCGGCCATCCGCATGTCGGCGCGCTGGTGGAAGGCGCCGGCTTCAGCCGCGACGGCATGACCCACGAGGACGTGGTCGACCGGCTGGGCCATGGCACCGCGGTCGCGGCCGCCATCCAGGATCTCGCGCCGGCCGTGCAGGTCTGCCCGCTCAAGGTCTTCGACCGCACGCTCGACACGTCCGTCGAGGCTCTCGTAGCGGCTATCGAACGGGCCGCCAGTCTCGCGCTGCCGCTGGTCAACCTGAGCCTCGGCACGACCGATGGATCGTGCGCCGCGGCGCTTGCGGCCGCCGTCCGGCGCGCAAACGCGGCCGGCGCCATCGTAGTGGCGGCCGGTTCGGATCGGAGCGTGGACTGGTTGCCTGGGACGCTCGGTTTGGAGGGCGTGCTCCGCGTCGAGCTGGACTGGTCGTACCCGCGCGGCACGTACGCCGTCGCGGGGCCTCCTGATGCCCCCGTATTCCTGACGTGCGGCTATCCCCGTTCCATCCCTGGCGTCGATCCGGAGCGCAACCTCAAGGGGCTCAGCTTCGCAGTGGCGAACATGACCGGCACGGCGGCGGGTCTGATGATGGAAACCGGCGTCCGCGACTTCAGCGCGCTGGTGGAAACGCTGCGCCGGCGCACGGGATAGCGCGCCCTGCCGGGCGCGCCGTAGAAGTTCTGCGCCAGCGAAGCTTCCGACGCGCCGGCTTCACTACGGTGCGCCGGCCTCCAGGCCGGCACGGCGCGCGAACTCTGTATACTCGCCCGCATGCGTTACACCACTTCCGTCGTCGCCGTGTTGCTGGCGGGGATCCTCGGGGTCGTTGCCCCCGCGCAGGAGCCGGAGCCGGACCCGGGTCCGATCGGGCCCAGCCCTTACGATGTGGTCCCGGGCTGGCACAAGCCGTTCGCCTCGGAGGGCTTCGCTTTCGGCGGGAACTCGGGCGTTTTCGTCGAGTCGCCCGACCGTATCTTCATTTCGCAGCGCGGGGAGACACGGTTGCCCGACCCGGTCCCGCCGGAGTTCGCCGGCTATGCCGGTTCCATCGGGATCAATGTGTTGGGCGACGCCGAACTTCGCACGTGGCAGAACTGCCTGATGGTGGTCGACGCGGACGGCAATCTGATCGAGGTGTGGGATCAGTGGGACCACCTGTGCGCGGATTCGGACGGCCCCGGTCCCCATCGGGTTCGGATCAGCCCCTACGACCCGGAACGCCGCGTGTGGGTGATCAACGAGACCCGGCACCAGATCTTCGTGTTGTCCAATGACGGCAGCGAGCTGATCATGACGCTTGGCGAGAAGAACGTCGGCGGCGACGACGAGACCCACTTCGGCCGGCCCCAGGATGTCGCCTTCCTGCCCGACGGTCGGGTGCTGGTGGCGGACGGGCTGGACAATCACCGCATCATCATTCTGGACAGCGAGGGGCGCTACCAGACGGAGTTCGGCGGGTTTGGCACCGAGCCGGGCCGGTTCAACGGCATCCATGCCCTGGGCGTGGGCCCCGACGGCCTCGTCTTCGCCCTCGATCGGGCCAACGGCCGCGTCCAGAAGTTCCGCATCTCGGACGACGCGTCAGGCGAGTACCACCCCGAGGTCGACCATCTCGCCACGTGGTCCGGCTTCGGCCTGCCCCTCGACATCATCGTCGGCGAGGACCATCTGTGGCTCTCGGATCTGCGGCCGCTCAAGTTGGTGAAGCTCGATTTCGACGGCAACCGTCTATATACGTGGAACGTGGAGACCGAAGGACCGACGGCTTTCCTCGAGGTGCACACGTTCTCGGTCGATTCCGACGGCAACCTCTACGGCGGCGACAACCAGCACGGCCGGACCCAGAAGCTGGTGCCGAAGACCGACGCCGATCCCGCGTTGCTGATCCGTCCGCCTTTCGTCGCGCGCTGACGAGACGACGGGTTTCACCCGCCGAGCGCGTCTCCGAACAGCTTTGGCAGGCAGTCCGCGTCGTTCAGGAAGTACACGCCGTCCCGCTCCCAGGAGTCCCGCGGGCGCAGCTTGTCGCCGATCCGCTCGGGCGGCGTAACCGACAGCACGTAGGCGTGCAGGCGCAGATCCGGGTCGGAGGCCCGCACGCGTTCCTCTATCCGCTTGATCTCGGAGTGCAGCCTCACCTTCTGCCGCTCCCGCGGCCCGTAGTGGACGAGACCCTTCGGGTCGAGGAAGATGACGTGCTGGTCGGCGCCGTCGAGCAGCCACACGATGAAGTCCGGGTAGTAGGCGTAGTCGTCGAAGAACGACACCCCCCGGCCGCGCGTGAGGTTGCGGATCAGGTACAGCTCCCGGCCTTGCAGGCAGGGATCGATCCGCTCGGCGAGATCGTTCAGCGCCTCGACCACCGCCTTCTCGGTCCCGTCCAGGGCGACCGGCTGGATAGTGATCTTGCAGTCCCTGTCGGCGTGCAGCAACGGATAGTAGGCGTGCGTCTTGACGTTGAGCACAGTGAGCTTCAGATGGTAGCGGCGGCCGTCCACCAAGTGATCCGCGAGTTGGCGCACATCCTCGATCAGCCGGGTCTCGGCAGCGTCGACGGATAGCCGGTATTCGCGGATGTTGTTCGGGTCGTTCTCGTCCAGTTCGACGACCTCGATCCGGTCGCTCTCCCACCGCCGGCGCCGCTGCCGCCAGAACCCGGCCGCGTATTCGGCGATGAGCTCCGTGGCGATCCCTTCGAGCGCGCGAACGTCCTCGAACCGCTTCACAAGCATCCGTTCCGCCGGTGCGTGAAGCTCGTACCATGCGTCGCTCTCCAGAAGCCGGTCGACCGTCTCCGGCCGGATGACCAGGTTGTGCCAGCCCATCCGCCACTTGCGCGCCGCCAGCGCGTCCCGGATACGGGTCCGGTCGAACAGCGCGACGTGACCGGGTTCGAGTTTGACGGGCCTCCGCGAGGCGTCCTCAGTGTCCTTGGCGCTGCCCGAAGCGACCGCCTGCACTTGCGAGTGCAGGTCCATCTCCACTGACGGCGGACTGTCGTCGCTCCCGGGGTCCGGCAGCACGGGGCGACCGTCGGAATGCTCGTACTTCAATCCCTCCCGGAGCCGGATCAGCTTGAGGGTCTTCTGCCTCCCGACGTTCCAGGCGACCGGGAGCGTGACGGTTTCCCGATCGACGCGCATGCCCTCGGCCTGCAGCAGGTCCCGGAACGTCTGCATGTAGTTGGCCCGCAGCCCGAAGATGTACAGCGTCTCCAGCTCCTGCAATCCGCCGCTGTCCGCCGGCAACACGGCGCCGCTCTCGCCGTGCCGCTTGAGGCTCAGGTTCCAGCCCTTCAGGCGCACGCCGCGCCCGAACATCTGGATGATCTCCGGACCCTCGCCAACGCCGACGTGCATCAGGCCCATCGTGCTGACGCGCCAGGAGTTCCAGCCGGCGATGAAGCGGCGCGCCCCTACGACGATGTTCACGGTCGAGTCCGGCCGGTCCACGTCGGCGAACAGCCGGGCCGCGAACCCGAGCTCTCGGTCCACGTCGAAGTCGGGATGGGGCGCCTCGGTCAGCAGCTTGTAGAGCGCCGCCGAGTCGCCCACGTTGACAACGCCGAAGGGCGAGTTGTCCGCAACCCGCAGATGCAGTTCGCCCTCGCCGGCCGTCAGGTAGACGACGTGCAGCCGTCCCTGCCCGTGGAACAGCAGCTCGCACAGCTCGTCGTACAGGTCCGCGCCGGCCCGCGGAAGCTGGTCGAAGCGGCCGGCGAAGTAGTCGGCGCCGGCTTCGCCCAGCAGCCCCGAGCGGCCCTCCAGCAGGCGCGCGATCATCGGCCTCACCTCGTCGGCGCGGCCAATCACCCAGCCCAGGAACCGCAATATCCGCGCTACGTCCGAGCGCGTCGCCCGATCCGCCTTGCTCGAACCGGAGACCGTCTTGCCGAGGAACACCCACAGCGGCTTCGCCGGGTTGAACGCCCGCCACCTGCCTGCGTTGTCCCGCCAGATGCGGCACTGCTGGTAGAAGGTCAGCAGGCAGCCGAGCAGGTACATGTCGCTGTTCTCGTCCTCCGCGCCGCGCGGCAGGTTGGAGATCGTGTAGTCCTTGCCGTAGCCGTCGGCATGAAACCGCGGGTAGGCGTAGTCGAACAGCAGGCACTTGCCGTAGGCGTTCAAGAGGTCCCGGTCCTTGCCGCCCACCACCTGGTTGAATGTGGCGGAATACTCGAACGTGAAGCCTCCGCTCGACAACTCGCGGCGGCGTTCGCGCCATACCTTGCCGGACGCGCCGAGGTGACCCTCGTCGACCAGCACGAGGTTGTCGTCGCCGAAGTCGGCCACCGCGACCCGCTTGACGCCCTTCTTCTCGGCGAGCTTGTTCAGGTCGATGATCTCGACCGGCTGAAACAGATCGGCGCCCGCCTCGCTGGAGAACAGCCGCGCGTGCAGCCCGCTCGCGCGGAGCTCGCGCTCGTGCTGCCCCGACATCTGCTCGTTCGGCGTCAGCAGCACGACGTTGTTCAGCCGCCCGCCTGCCCGGTCCAGGTAGTGCCGGTACTGCAGGACGTGCGCGTGCATGAGCAGCGTCTTGCCGGAGCCGGTGGCGCTCTGGAACGCCAGGACGCGCAGGTCGTCCGCCGTGTACTCCGGCAGCGCGAGCGTCTCCCGCGTCTGCCGCCGCGCCAAGTTCAGATCCCGCCGGAGCTCCTCGGGTTCGTCGAAATACCGATGCAGGTAGTACTCCGTGAAGAGCAGCGCGAGATACTGATGGGGCTTCCAGGTCCGGCCGTGTTCGCCGGTCATGCGGAGCCGAACGCTGTGCGCGGTGATGTTCGCGTCGTACTCCGCAAGCCGGCCGGCTGTCACCCGCGCCCTGGCCGGCAGCGGCTCCAGCGCCAGCGCGTAGTCGCTACCGACGTCCGCCGCGAGTTCTCCGCGTGCCGGACGCAGCCGTTCGAGCAGCCCGTCGAGGTCGCTATAGCCGAACTCGAAGCAGACGAAGCGGTGCAGGGCGAGGTGGTTCCGGAGGCTCATCGTCGCGTCTCTGCGTCAGCCCTTGCCCGTCCTCGATCAATCACTCGCGAGACCCACGGAGGTTCGCTGGTGATTGAATCGCGGCCTGTTCGAACATCGCGGCGCGAAAGACCGGTTCGATGGTTTCCGCAGTCCAGTGCTCGCCTTCTTGTCGCACGGCGTTCAGCGTGTGGTCGCCGTTGGCATAGACGCGGTCCAGCGATTTGGCGAATTGCTGGCGGTTGTGTTGGA
The DNA here is from genome assembly GCA_009838525.1 of Acidobacteriota bacterium. Lineage (NCBI taxonomy): Bacteria > Pseudomonadati > Acidobacteriota > Acidobacteriota bacterium. Next base: position 113,395 of record VXRJ01000019.1, on the reverse strand, counting down.
ACCAGGTGTCAAGGGCAATGTGGTCTGTCTCGTCGAGATTCCGCCAGAGGACGAGGCAGTTGCGTCCTTCGGCGTCCGTGCCCGTGATGGCCAGCACACCGTCGATTCGGCGCCGCGATTCGATGCGCAGGCCGATCAGGTAGTTGAACGTCTCCGGCAGATCGACGGGGGCATTGCGGCGCATGCCGTCGCGTACCACGGAGAGCCCGTACGCGAACGGGTCCGTGAATCGCTTGCCGAGCAGGCAAGCGCTGCCGGATGTTTCGGCGCCCAGGGCGTAGCGCAACCGGTAATCCTCGGCAAGCTCGGTGTTCGCTTCCAGCAGCGCCTGCTGTTGGTCCGACGGTGGAACCGCTTCTAGACCGTCCATCGTGTCTTCGTACGACTCCAGGCGCACGTACTTGAACACCTGCGACACGCCGTCGCGCGAGACGGGCCGACCGTCCTTCCAGTCCGAAGAATGGACGACCTTCTTCGTGCGCGGCAGGATAACCGCGTCGAAATGCGGCCCCATTTCCACCAGGACGTAGCGACGTTGTCCTCGACGCTCGCGGTTGAGGTTGACAACGGCATGTCCGGTCGTGCCGGAACCCGCGAAGTAGTCAAGGACCGTTGCGTGCTCGTCCGAGATTGCGGATATGGAATCCATAACCGTATGGATCGATTTCGGGTACAGGTCCTGCTCGACCTTGAGGCCGAGGTTCGTGAGCCAGCGCGTGCCGTAGTCGCCCGCGATGTATCGCGGGTCGTCCCATACGGTTTTGATGGTCTTTTCGGATCGGCCCTTCTCAATCTGAATTTCACCCGAGGCGCCAACGACCTTGACCCTCAGGAGATGCTGAATGCCTTCCACGGAACCGCGCGCGTAGCGCCACTTCCGCTCGACTCCCCGGGAATCGACGGGGTAGACGAGCACGCTGTCGTCCCGAGCCACGTTCGCCGCGCCGGGATGGAAGTCGTCCGGGCTCACGTCTCCGAACCCGACGATCGCATTGTCCTTGACCACGATCGGGTAGAAGCAGTTCTTCGCCGTTGATCGAGCCGACTCCCGTCCCCATTTCCGCAAGTTGTCGAACTCCCGGTCCTCTTCGGAGACGGGCGTGCCGTTCGACTCCCGTAGGCCCGGCGGGATGCAGAAAAAGGCGTAGTCGTGGTTGTAGGAGAAGAATGCGCCCTGGATTCCCTTCTTGTTGTGGACCACGGCGACGCAGATTCTGGTGTGGTCCGGAAACAAGGTCGACAGGAGCCTTCCGAGGACTTCCTGCTCGTTCTCGTCGATGGCCACGACGTGCGAGCCATCAAGCGTGGACAGTGCGTGGCTGAGCCGCAGCCGGTCGTCCATGAGGCAGATCCACGACGAGTGCCGGTAGGAGTTCTTGTAGAGGATCTGTGTGGTTTTCGAGTTGTACGGCGGATCGATGTACACGCACTGGATTTGCTCGCGGTACCGCGCCTGAAGCAGGTTCAGCGCCTGGAAGTTTTCGCCGTGCACCAGCAGGCCGTCCGTCTGCTCGTCCAGCGGCCCGGCGTCGGAGAGCGCTGCCAGCAGGCGGTCCGTAAAGTTCTCGTCGAAATGCTGCGTGTCCACGACGAGACCGGGGTTCGCCTTGAGGAAGTCGACGGTGGGCGGGTCGCTCCACGTAGCGCCGCCGTTGGTCAGGTCGCCCGTGATCTCGTCGGCGGCGAACAGTTCGATCCACTCGTTGCGCTGCGCCGGGTTGGCCGCGATCTCCGGGTATAGCGCTTCCGGAACCCGGTCCAGAGTGACGCACCAGTTGGTTTCCAGGACGAACTTCTTCTTGAGCCAGAGACGTTTCTGGAAGTCTTCGAGTTGGGCCAGGAAGTCGATGATCTTGTGCCCCACGTGACGCGTGGCCCGCACCCGCGCCAGCGCGCGGTCGAGCCGGGCGGCGTCGCCCCGCTCCAGATCGTCGAGGTTCAGGACATCGGTGTTCAGGTAGAGGTCAAGCTCGCGGCGCAGGAAGCCGCCCAGATCCTTGTGGATGAAATAGTCGAAACTGTTCTTCGCCGTGTAGCGGTCGACATGCCGCGCCAGCAGCGTGCGCTCTTCGTCCGCCTCGGTGGGCGCCGCCACGGCCAGCAGCGCTTGCCAATCGGGCTCCATGGCGCGCAGGATGCGTTCCACCGCCGACTCGTTGAGCCGGCCCTGCTGGGTGTTGCCGTTGCCCGGCCACTTCGTCTTCTCGCCTTCGGTCAGCGGCCGGTGCTCGAAGCGGATGACGAGATCGGCGCCGCCGACATCGATGGCGTCTTCGCCCCCGGCAAGCACGAAACGCCGCTGCCGGCCGTTGACCTCCTTGATGTTGTCCTTCTCATTGTCGGCTGCCGCGATCTCGAAGCGCACGCGACGCGCCGCGGAGCCCGAACCGACCGTGAAGACGTAGGAGGCGTAGTTCTCGGTGGTCTTGACGTAGTACTGGTCCGCGTTGGCCCAGTGCAGTTTCACTTCCTCGCCGTCGTACGGAATCAGGTAGGCCGACCGGCCGCCGCTCGAATAGCGGCGCTGGGAGATGAAGTCGCCCTCGGCGTAGTAACGGCCGAAGAAACTGGCGAGGTGGTTATAGACATCGGCCTCGGCGTCGGCGTCCTTCTGCATCTCGTCGAGGCGCCGGTTCAACTTGACGATTTCGGGTGGCGGATTCGAGTCAGGGTTGAGACCCAGCTTCCAGGCCGCCTTGTGGGATTCTTCCAGCTCGTGTTTCAGCCTGGCACGCTCCTCGTCGCTCGTGAGCCGCAGCTTCTCCTTGACCTGGGGCAGCAGGTCGTTGTCGAGGAACGCCCCGACCTCGGCCGACTTCAGGTTCATGATGCGATACAGCCCGAAGTCGAGGTCGCCGCGGTCGAGTTGGAACATCTCGCGCAGCAGCGCGCGCAGCCGGTCGAGCTTGTCCGCGGCGCCGGGCGCGGGTTCGGGAGTGGCCGGTGTTAGGGAGTCGTTCATGCCGCTGCCGTTGGGCTTGATGGGAGTGCGCCGACGCACCTTCCATGATACGACGACGCGGCGGGCGCCCTTCCGACCGGTCGGCAAACGGCGTAGATGCAGGGCGGGCGCAGACTCCGGGCAGTTCGCGAACGGGACCGCGCCTTGTCAGCCGAGAGCCTCGCCGCTCTCGGTGCTACGCGGGGTTCACCATGGGCTGCCGGCCCGGCAGGCATCCGGAATGCGATCACGTGATCGCCCCGCCCGCCGCCCCCGGCGAGCCCATCGCCCGCCGCAACCACGACGTAGTCCATCCCGCCGTGCCGGTAGCCCATGGGCGTTGCGTGCGCGCCGGCCGGCAGTTCACGCGCCCAAAGCTCGCTGCCGTCGGCGCCGCTGTAGCCGCGCAGCATGTGGTCTGACGTGGAGGCCTGAAACACGACGCCCCCCTCGGTGACCATGGGGCCGCCGCTGGTGAAGGAGCCCCACTCCGACGTGCCCAGGGGCCGCTCCCACAGCACCTCCCCCAGGTCCAGATCCAGTGCGACGAGCGTCGACCAGGGGCCTTCAAGGCACGAGAGACCGTTGTGAAGCAGTTCGAAGCGCGCCATCCCGTACGGCGTGCCGTCCTGCTCGGTGTGTTGCGCGCGCGCCCCGTTCAGTGTGCCCTGGCGGGCGGCGGCGCGGAACTGCTCGCGGGGGATCAGTTTCACGATCGTCGGCAGTCGGCTGACGGCCACGTAGCCGATGCGCGACGCGCGGTCGTAGGCCATCGAGCCCCAGTTTGTGCCGCCCGCGTTGCCGGGATACATCAGCGTGCCTTCGAGGGAGGGTGGGGTGAACATGCCTTCGTAACGGACGCCGGCGGTGAGCCTCTCGCAGGCGGCGCGGTGCTCCGCATTGAAGTACCAGAACGGCAGGGGCCGCGCATCGGTGGCATGCAGCCGCAGCTTCGGGAACGGTTGGGTGCGGGCCGCCTGCTCACCGGGAACGTCGCTCTGGGGCACGGCCCGCTCCTCGACCGGATGCAGCGGTTCGCCGGTCTCGCGGTCCAGTACGAACACGAACCCGGTCTTCGTGGCCTGCGCCAGGGCTGGTCTCTGAACGCCGTCTGCCACGGTATGGCTGAACAGCAGCGGCTGCGGGGCCAGATCGTAGTCCCACAGGTCGTGCCGGACGGTCTGGTAGCCCCAGACGAACTCGCCGGTCGATGCCCGCAGCGCGACCACTGAATTGGCGAAGGCGTTGTCGCCCGGACGCATGCCGCCATAGAAGTCCGGCGAGGGCGACGTCGTGGGCAGGAAGACGAGGTCGCGCTCCGGGTCGGCCGACATCACGCTCCACACGTTCGCTCCGCCCGTGCCGAAGTCGGCGCACGGGGCGCCGGTGGCGGCGTCGAGTGCGATGAGGCGGGCATCGAGCGTGCCTAGGAACACGCGTGTGCGGCAAGGGTCCGCAACCGGCGCGGGACCGTGCCAGGCCGCCACCCCGCGCGAAGCGAACGGCTCGCTGTAGGGCCTCGAGAAGGATCGGCGTGGCCTGCAACCGCGAGGGATTCCCGTCGAGCAGGGCGGACAGGGCGGCGCTAACGACGAGCCGGTTCAGCCGCGCAAGATGTTCTTTTCGCATGAATCCTTCTTCGATCCAACCAGTGTGTCGAACCCGTCGGCAGGGCGTTCGATACCAATGACCTTGGACATCCCCTTAGAATGTCTCCGGTGGCTTCCAGACACGCCGACTGGCTTCGCCAGGCCGACGCCGACCTTCGACTTGCCCGTCACGCAAGAGACGGCAAGTCCCACGACTGGGCCTGTTTCGCCTCCCAGCAGGCGGCGGAGAAGGCCCTCAAGGCTGTCCTGATGAGTCGCGGCGCCGACGCCTGGGGCCATACGGTGACGGTGCTTCTCGGTGTCATCGCGGGGGATGACGCGCCGGAAGAGCTAGTGATTTGCGCCAAGACGCTCGACAAGCACTACATTCCGACGCGCTACCCGAACGGCCTTGACGCGGGAACGCCGGCGGACTTCTACACCAGGAAGGACTCGGACGATGCCATTGCCTGCGCCGAGCGGCTCATCGCCTTCGCTCGTCGTCAAGCCGAACAACGAAGCGGCCGTTGAGCGGGCGGTTCGCCGTTGGGCGGCAGGGATTGCCGAGCACAGGCCGGAGGTGCGGCGCATCGTATGGTTCGGGTCGCGCGTGCACGGGATTCCATCTCCGGGCAGCGACGTTGATGTCTGCCTCGCCCTCGTGCGCTCCGACAAGCCCCTTCGGGAGCGCGCCGGCGACTACCTGCCGATGCAGTTCCCCGTGGGGCTGGATCTGTTTCCCTATACGCTTGAGGAACTGGCGCGTCTCCGGTCCGACCACCCGTCGTGGCACAGGGTGCTTACCCGGGGCGTAGATCTGTTGCCCTGACCGGGACAACACGCGCCGGTGAGCATTGCGGGGCTCCTGGTCAGCGGCCCTTCAGCGAGCGCAACTGGCGGCGCTGGCGCTTGTCCGGCCGGTTCGAAGCGTTTGCCTGGCCCACGCGCCGGACGAAGCGGCGGAAGTCGAGTTCTTCCTGCGAGGGGGGTGGGGTGCGGTCGTCGTACAACGCGCGAGCCTCGTTCTTCGGAATGTGACGGTCGGCAAGCGCGGTCACGGCGACTACCTGGGTGACTCCCTGCGGCCGGGTGATGCGCAACACGTCGCCGGGGCGCACCTCGCGGTTCGGTTTCGCGTGGGCGCCGTTGACGGAGACCTTGCCGCCTTTCACCGCGCGCTGAGCTTCCGACCGGGTGCGGAACAGGCAGGCGACGTCGAGCCAGACGTCGAGACGGACCGGTTCCGCCGGCGCGTTGCTTTCCTCGGGCCTGTCACGGTCCGTCGGCCGCATCGTTCCGGTAGCTTCGTTGGGTTGGTGAGTGCAGGCAGGCTAGCTGTCCGCCAGCAGCTTCTCGACCGCTTTATGGGTTTCAGTCGGCAACTCGGCGAGGCGAGCGGTCTGCTTCCCGCCCGCCTGGGCGAAATCGGGACGCCCACCGCCGCGGCCGCCGACGATGGGTGCAAGCGCGTTGATCAACTTGCCGGCATGAACGCGATCGGTCAGATCCCGGGTGATGGCGACGGTCAGCGCGGCCTTCCCGTCGTTGTCGGAGGCGAGCACGACGACGCCGCTGCCGATGCGTTCGCGAAGCTGGTCGGCCATCAGGCGGAGCGCGCCGGGGTCGAGACCCGAAACGACCCGCGTGACCACGCGGACGTCACTGCCGTCGTCGGCGCCGGCGCCAGCACCCAAACCCGCGCCGGTATCCGAGCCGTCGTGAGCACCCGCGCCGTCGCCCGCGCCTGCGCCGTCGCCTGCTGCGCCCCCCGCCAGCGCCGCCCGCACCTTCAGTCGCTCGATGTCGCGCGCCAGACGCTTCGTGTCCGTCTGCAGCTTGCGCACGGCTCCCACCGCTTGATCGGGCGCCGCGCCGAGCACGCCGAGCAGGCCGTCCAGGGTCTCGCGGCGTTGCTGGAGAAAGTCGATGGCGCCGGCGCCGGTCATCGCTTCGAGCCGGCGGACTCCGGCCGCGACGCCGCCTTCCTGCGTGATCACGAACGGGCCGATGTCGCCCGTTGCCCGGCAGTGGGTGCCCCCGCACAACTCCGTCGAGAAACCCGGCACCTGGACCACGCGGACGCGGTCACCGTACTTTTCGCCGAAGAGCGCCATCGCGCCGTCGGCGATCGCCGTCTGGGTGTCCCGAACCTCCGTCTCCACAGGTTGATTGCCGAATACACGCGTGTTGACAAGCCGCTCGATCTCCAGGACCTGAGCGTGGGTCACCGGCTCGTGGTGCGTGATGTCGAACCGCAGCCGATCAGGCGCGACGAGCGATCCCGCCTGCCGGACATGTTCACCCACCACCGTCCGGAGGGTGGCGTGGAGCAGGTGCGTCGCGGTGTGATTGCGCCGGATCGCGTCACGCCGCACGGCGTCGACCGACGCCGTCACCGTGTCGCCATCCCGGAGAATCCCGGCCCGCACCTCGACGACGTGCATCCGGGGCCATGCCGCCACGGGACGGATGACATCGACGACCGACGCCTCCAGAGCGCCCAGCGCCGAGCTGCCATCGGTCGCATCCCCGGGAAGATCCGCCCCGCCCGCCGGCGAGAGCTTTCCCGTGTCGGAGACCTGGCCACCCGCTTCCAGGTAAAAGGGCGTCCGGTCGAGGATGGCGTACCCCCTGTTTCCGGCTTCGATGCGTTCCACGGCTTTGCCGTCGGCGCCGAACAGGCCGGCGACGCGGCATGCATCGGAGGTGGTCTCGTAACCGATGAACCGGTCGTCCAGCGCGGCCGGGTCGCAACCAGCGTCGTCGAGCGTGAACGCCGGAGCGTCGTCCGCCGCGAACTGGCTGCCGGCGCGCGCGCGTGTCCGTTGCGCCTCGAGGGCCCGGTCGAAACCCGCGTGGTCCACGGCGATAGAACGCTGCCCGGCCAGGTCTTCGATGAAGTCGAGTGGCAGGCCGAACGTGTCGTACAACCGGAACGCCTCGTTGCCGCCGAGCGTGCCGCCCTCCACGGCCGCGCCGTCGAGCGCCGCCTCCAGGCGAGGCAGTCCGTCGGTCAGCACCTTGTCGAACTGCTCCTCCTCGCGTCGCACGCTCGAGGCGATGGTGTCGCGGTTCGCTTCGAGTTCCGGATAGGCGTGGCCCATCTCCGTGATGACGACTCCGCAGAGTTCATGCAGGAACGGTTCGCCGATACCCAGTTTCTTGCCGTGGCGCATCGCGCGCCGCATGATCTTCCGCAGCACGTAGCCTCGCCACTCGTTCGAGGGGATAACCCCGTCCGCGATGAGGAAAGTCATCGCCCGGAGGTGATCGGCAATGACCCGGAGCGAGACATCCGACGTTCCGTTCGACGGGCCGCCCGCCAGGGGCCCGTACGGCACGCCGGCCCGCTGGCCGATCGCGGTCAGCAGTGGCGTGAACAGGTCGGTGTCGTAGTTCGACAACTTGTCCTGAAGCACGGCCACAATACGCTCCAGGCCCATTCCAGTGTCGATCGACGGGGCCGGCAACGGGGTGAGGCTTCCGTCCTCGTGCCGCTGAAACTCCATGAAGACGTTGTTCCAGATCTCCACGTAGCGGTCGCACGGGCAGTCGATGCCGACGCAGGGGGTAGTGGGGCAGGGCAGATCGTCGCCCCGGTGGTAGTGCACTTCCGAGCACCGCCCGCACGGCCCGGTGTCGCCCATTGCCCAAAAGTTCTCGGCCGCGCCCAGCATGGCGATCCGATCCGCCGGAACGAGCGCGCGCCAGATGTCGTACGCCTCGTCGTCGCGCGGGACCCCGTCCTCGCCCTTGAAGACGGTGACGTGAAGCCGGTCGGCGGGCAGCTTCCAGACCTCGGTGAGCAGCTCCCACGCGAACGGAATGGCGTCCGCCTTGAAATAGTCGCCGAACGAGAAGTTGCCCAGCATCTCGAAGAAGGTGTGGTGCCGGAGCGAGGGGCCGACGTTCTCGAGATCGTTGTGCTTGCCGCTCACGCGCATGCACTTTTGCGAGGTGGTGGCCCGCCGGTAGTCGCGTTGCTCGGCGCCCAGAAAGACGTCCTTGAACTGGTTCATGCCGGCGTTGGTGAACAGCAGCGTCGGGTCGTCGGCCGGGACGAGGGGCGAGCTCGGCACCACACGGTGGTTCCGCGCTTCGAAATAATCCAGGAAGCTCTGGCGGATCTGGGCCGAAGTCATGCGGGTCAATTCTGACACAGGGGGCGCAATGGACGGGTCACGGCGCCGCGTCGACATCCGCGTCGGCGTCCGGATCGTCGGGGCCGACCCGGGCGCGAACGGCCGCGATCGCCGCGCCGCTGTCGAACCCCTGGCGGATGAGGTAGCGGCAGAGTCTCTCGAAGTGCTTCCGGTCGCGGACCGGCCCCCTGAGCCGCCGGTCCAGGGCGCGTTCCAGCACGACGGCGTCCCCCGCCTCGGAGTACGCCTGGTCCACCGCCGCGCGCGCCACATCGGAGGCGATTCCCGCCGCCTCGATCTCCCGCCGGGCCCGATGCGGGCCCCGGTGCGCTATTGTCGCGGCGCGGCGCGCGATCATCGCCGCGGCCCGCTGGTCGTCCACCGCGCCCTCGGTCTTGAGCCGCGCCACCGCGGCCGTCGCCTCGTCCGGTTCGTAGCCCTTGGTGACGAGGCGTTCGGTAAGCTGCGCTGCGGACAATTCCCGCCCGGCCAGCAGCGCGAGCGCCGCCGCGTAAGGAGAGGTGGTCACGAGCGGCGGATCAGGTTCGCAGAGTGCCCGCCGCGGTCCCGGAAGCGGCAGGCTGCGCCGCGCCGCCATAGACGAACGTGAGCCAGCCGTGGGTGTCGGGGACGTGGCCGTTGATCACGTCGAAGAAGCGTTGCTGGATCTCCGCGGTGACGGGACCGCGTGCACCATCGCCGATCGTGATCTTGTCGATCGAACGGACCGGCGTAATCTCCGCCGCGGTGCCCGTAAAGAACACCTCGTCGGCGATGTAGAGCATCTCGCGCGGCAGCGTCGCGTACCGCACCTCGTAGCCGAGGTCGGCGGCCAGCGTGATCACCACGTCGCGCGTGATGCCCGGGAGAATCGAGTCGGCGAGGGGCGGTGTCGTGATGATGTTGTCCCGGACGAGGAAGATGTTCTGGCCGCTTCCTTCGCTCACGAAGCCCTGCGGGTCGAGCGCGATGCCCTCGGCGTAGCCCTGGAGCGTGGCCTCCATCTTGATCAACTGGGCATTCGCGTAGTTGGCCGTGCACTTCGACATCGACGGGAAACGGTTCGGTGCGCCGCGGCCCCAGGAACTTACCTGAACGTCGACGCCATGCTCGAGCGCGTCGTCGCCCAGGTAGGCGCCCCACTCCCAGACGAGGATGGCTGCCTCAACCGGGCAACCCAGCGGATTGACCCCGAGGGTGTCGTAGCCGCGGTACATCAGCGGCCGAACGTAACAGGCCCGGTAGCCGTTGGCGCGGATCGTGTCGAGCACCGCGTCGGAGAACTCCGCCTGGCTCAGCGCGTATTCCATCCGGTAGATCTTCGCCGAGTCGTAGAAGCGGCGGACGTGGGAATCGAGGCGGAAGACGGCCGAGCCGGCCGGTGTGTCATAGCAGCGCGCGCCTTCGAAGATGCCGCTGCCGTAGTGGATCACGTGCGATCCGATATGGATCTTCGCGTCCTTCCAGTCGACCAGCGTCCCGTTCATCCAGATGCGGCCGCTGCCGAAACTCATGGTCTCCCTGCTTTCAACTCGCCTGTGGTGAGCGAGTTGCCACCAATGTTCCAGTGTAGGTGGCGGCCGCGGTTTCTGGCAAGGCGGCTAGCGGTTGTTGGCTTCTTCCTGCAGCAGGCGCACGAAGTTGGTTGCGAAGGGCTCGAAGAACGAGAAGTCCTCCAGATGAGTTGGCGGCGCGTAGTCAGCGGCAATCTCCTCCGCGGTGCGTCCCTGCTCGGTCTCGTCGAGCACGGTGGCTTCCAGGTGCCGCTGGAATTCGGCGTAGCGGACAAGGTCGTTCCAGGGATACGCCTCCACGTGTCCGGAGATCACGGTGTCCACCGCACCCTCCAGTCCGGCTACCGCGCGCGCGATCGTGTCGTCGTAGCCGAGCGCGGTGCCGCCGTTGTCGGTGTCGATGTACGGCACTCCCTTGGCGCCGAAGAGGTCTCCGCCCATGGCGACCCGGATGTCGGGAAAGACTATCCAGGTGTCTCCGTTGGTGTGGCCGGGTCCGAAATAGTGAAGCTCGATGCTGTCCGCGCCGACTTCCAGGGTGCGGTTGTCGCTGAACGTGACGTTGGGCAGGAATCGCGCATTCTCTCCCTTGAAAGCACCGCAATTGGTTACCGGGGCGCAACTCGTCCTCATCAGGCTGGCCCGCGCGTTCTCGTGCGCCACGATCCGCTCGACCGCTCCGAACTCGGCATTGCTCCCGGTGTGATCGAAGTGGGTGTGCGTGTTGATGATCATCGCCACCGGCTTGTCGGTGACGTCGCGGAGCTGCTCGAGAATGGCGGGGCCCTGGCCCGCTACCTTGGTGTCGACCATCACGACGCCGCCGTCTGCCACGTAGAACAGCGTGTTGCCGCACATGCAGCCGCCGTGCAGGACGTAGAGCTTGTCGTCGAGCTGCTCCAGCCGCAACGGCGGTGTGGGCGGCGCGCCGTCAGGCTGCGCGGTGAGCACGACCGAGAGAACGCCGGTGACCACAAGCGCCGACAGGAGACAGGTTCTGAACACGGTTTCCTCCCCAACGTTCTTGGGATGAGCCTGCCCAGTTTACTCGGACCCGCCTCGCTGACGGCGCACGGCAGCGTTCGGTGACGGCTTGGCAGCCCGTGGTGATACCCCGCGTAGCAGCGAGACCACGGGCTGCTAGGCCGCTTCGCCACAGAAAGGGCACTCGACCGCCCGCGCGTGAAGGGGCCGATGGCACGACGGGCAGATCCGACGTGCGCCCGGGGTCGGCTCGGCCTTCCGGCGGGGAAGGGTGGTGACGACGCTGCCCGCTTCGACCTGGGTCGACGTTCTGGCCTGCTGGCCGCCGTCGCCCGCTGCCGCCGGCCGGCCCTCGCTCCCCACCGCTGCCGCGACGGGTGGTTGCCCACTGCGCCTGGTCGTGGGTTCCAGGTCGCTCAGCAGGTCCGTGGCGCGCTGGTAGCGGCGGGAGATGTCCGGCGCGAGCGCCTTCACCACGATGTCGCTCAGTGCTTTCGGTACTTCCGGGTTCTCGTGTCGCGGGGCGCGGACCAGTTCCCCGCTCATCAGCCGGTCCAGCTCGTTGGGTGGCGGCGGTTCGTAGGGCAGCACGCCGGTCAGCATCTGGTACATCGTGATGCCCAACGAATAGATGTCCGAAGCGAAGACCGCCTTGCCGGTGAATTGTTCCGGCGCCATGTAGGGCGGGCTGCCGATGACTGTGGTGCTGTGCGCGGCCAGTTCCAGAAAACGGGAGGTGCCGAAGTCGGCGACCTTGAGCACGCCCTTCTCGGACACCAGGATGTTGGGGGGGCGCAGGTCGCGGTGAATGACGCCCTGCTCGTGCGCGTGGACGAGCGCGCGCGCGATCTGCGCGGCGTAGTCCGTGGTCCGCTCCGGAGTGAGGCCGCCGCTCTCGCCGATGATCGTCTCGAGTGTTTCGCCGGGGACGTACTCCATGACGATGAAGAAGAGGTTGTCCTGCTTCTCCGCCGTCGTGATGGAGACGATGTTGGGGTGGTTGAGCGCGGCCAGCAGGCGCGGTTCCTGGAGCAGCTCGGTGAAGTTCAGGTTCTGCTTGTGGGGGACCTTTATCGCGACGTCCTTGTCGATCCAGGTGTCGCGCGCACGGTAGACGGCTCCGAACCCGCCGCTTCCGAGCGGGGCCACCACCTTGTACTTGCCTAGCGTCTGACCCCGGAACAGCATGCGGCTTCGCGAGTATAGCGTGCCGCGTTTCCCCGCCCCGTCGCGATCAGAGCGATCAGAGATCGTCCCAGACGGATCGAAGGATGGACAGTGCGACGACAGGGACCAAATCCGCGCGGAGAGTGCGATGCCCGAGGCTCATTGGGCGGAACCCCGCGCCGATGGCGAGCGAGGCTTCGTCGGGCGTCCAGCCGCCTTCCGGTCCGATCGCGACGATGGCGCCTGGCGGGGCAGGCTCGGTACGGAGGGACGTGAGGGGCGCCGGACCCGTCCGAGACGTGCCCGCCGGGGCTTCGGCGGACGGTTCCAGCAGGAGTATCCGCAACGCGTCGCCTGACCGCGCATTCGCCAGCAACGACTCGTAGGCCAACGGCGCATGCACTTCCGGCACGACCGCACTCCCGCACTGCTTGGCGCTCGCGATGGCGACACCTCGCCAGCGGTCGGCCAGATGGCGCCCTCCGGCGCCGGGCGCCGCGCCGGCGCGCCGGCTGACCACGGGCACAATCGCCGACACGCCGAGCGCTGTCGCGTCCCGGACGACGTCATCCAGCTTCCGGCCCTTGAGGAGGGTGACGGCAAGTGTCACCGGGATCCGCGGCGGTGGCACCGGTTCGATCGGATTGCCGACGCGAACGATGACATGACGTGGATCGTCCTGCTCGACCGTCGCTTCGTGTTCGCGACCGTTGCCGTCGAAGATCCGGATCGTGGCGCCGGTGTGCAGGCGGAGGACGCGGACGAGGTGGCGACCTTCTTCCGGCGAAAGCGGCAGGGCCCCGCCGGCGGCCGGAATGATGGGAGCGTGGAAGCGCCGCACGGTCATCGCGGGCTGCCAGCTCCCGATCGGCGGAATGCCGCGCCGACCCAGTTGTCCTCCGTCTCGCGTGCGACGAGCGTCAGTGCGTTGCCGAGCGCCGCCCGGACCTGTCGGTCTTCTTCCTCCGTGAAGCCGCTGGCAATCAGCAGGCCGCCCGGTCCGACGTATCGCCCTATCGTGTCGGCCTGTTGCTCGAAGAGCGTCCCGGTCAGGTTCGCGAGAACGACATCGGCACGACCGTTGCTGGCGCCGTTAATCGTCAGGTCGGCCTTGACCAGCTCAATCGACCGATGCCGCGGCGGGCGCCCGCATCGGGTACGGTGGTCGACACCGTTGCGCTCCATGTTGTGCCGCGCGTTGCGCAAGGCATCCGGATCGCGATCAAGCCCACTCACATGGCGTGCGCCGAGGCGGATTGCCGCGATGGCGAGCACGCCGGATCCGGTTCCGAGGTCGATCACCCGGCGGCTCTCGGCGATCTGCGGGCGCAGCCGTTGCATGAGTGACAGGCAGAGACGCGTGGTCGCGTGGTGGCCGGTGCCGAAGCCGGTCGACGGCGTGATCTCGACCACGATGGCGTCATCGTCGGGCGCGGGCCGATCCCACGGTGGCGCCACGACGATATCGCCGACGCGCACCGCCTCGAGGCCGCCCTGGGATCGTTCCGCCCAACCGTCGTCCGGAATGTCGATCGGCGTCGCCGAGGCCCCGTCCGTTGTGAGAGCAACGTCGATCGCGCGCGCCGCCTCGTCGCGCGACCGGGCGGAGAAGAAGTAGACACGACACCTGCCGCCGGCCGTTTCCTCGATGGCGAACGGATCGAAGTCGTCGAGCAGAGCGTCGAGGCGGGGCTGGAGCGCGGGGCGTGTCGCGGGGAGCTGGATGTCGAGCGCCGGGCGATCCGGCCGCGACCCGTCAGCCAAAGATGTCCTTCATCCGATCCAGGAACGGGCGGTCGTCGTCCTGGGTGTCGTCCCGTTCCGTGCCGGCGAGGTCGTGCGCGCGCGCGACGCCTTCCCCCGGCATCGTCTCGCGCAGCGCTTCAATCAGGCGCTTCTGTTCGCTGGACAGTCGTTTCGGCACCTGCACTTTCAGGTCGACATAGAGGTCACCCTGTCCGCGGCCCTGCATGTGGGGCAGGCCCTTGCCGCGCAGGCGGAACCGTTCTCCCGGTTGCGTTCCCTTGGGCACCTTCAGTGTCGCGTCGCCGTTCAGCGTCGGGACCGTCACCTCGCCACCGAGTGCGAGGGTCGGGAATCCCGTCGACACCCCGCACAGCAGGTGCGCACCGTCGCGACGGAACACCGGGTGCTCCTTGACATGGACCACGACGTACAGGTCGCCCGCCGGGCCGCCCCGGAGGCCATGCTCGCCCTCACCGACGATTCTGAGCCGCTGTCCGCTGTCTACTCCCGCCGGCACCCGGACGGTGATCGTCCGTTCCTGCGTCGTGCGGCCCCTGCCGCGGCAGGCCACGCACGGGGTGGCTATCACCTGGCCGCTTCCGCCGCACCGCGAACAGGGCCGTGCGACCGTGAGAAAGCCATGCTGGGATCGAACCTGTCCGCGCCCTCCGCAAGGCGCGCAGCGTTCAGGTCCGGTTCCCGGCGCGGCGCCGGACCCGCTGCAGTCGTCGCAGGCCTCTTCCCGTGGAATGCGAAGCGTCGCTTCGTGGCCCACCGCCGCTTCCTCAAGGGGAATCTGCAGGTCGTACCGCAGATCGCTTCCCTCAATCGGTCCCTGCCGCCGGCGCGTGCCGCCGCCGAAGACATCGCCGAAACCGAACAGGTCGCCGAGGCCGGAGAAAATGTCGTTGAAGTCGGCGAAGGTAGATGGGTCGATGCCCCCCGCTCCGGCGCCCCGCACGCCAGCGTGACCGAACCGGTCATAACGGGCCCGCTTCTCGGGGTCCGCCAGCACGGCGTACGCTTCGGCTGCCTCCTTGAATCGCGCCTCCGCCTCGGCGTCGTTGGGATTGCGGTCAGGGTGATGCTGCAGGGCGAGCTTGCGGTAGGCGCGCTTCAACGATTGCTCGTCCACATCGCGGGAGACGCCGAGCACTTCGTAGTAGTCGCGCGCGCTCATGTTTGACCGACCTCGCTGGCCGGGGCACTGTCGTCCGCCTCCGGTGTCGCTTCGTCGTCAGCCCCGTTTCCGGCCGACACAATCACCATGGCCGCTCGCAGCAGTCGGTCGCCCAGACGGTAGCCGCGGCGGAATTCCCTGATGACGGTACCTTCCGGATGTTCGTCGCTCGGCTCTTCGGTCACCGCCTCGTGGAGATTCGGATCGAAGGGCTCGCCCACCGCCGCAATCGGCGTCACCTCTCGCTTGCGGAGCAGTTCGAGCAACTGCCGGTGGATCAGTTCGACCCCGATGCGGTACGAATCACCGTCGGAATCCTTGGGGGTAACCGCTAGGGCACGTTCCAGATCGTCAACGAGGGGCAGAAGGTCGCGCAGCAGGTCCTCGGCGGCGCGCCGCGCGAACTCCGAGCGTTCCCGCTCCGTCCGTTTGCGGAAGTTATCGAACTCTGCCGTCTTTCGGAGCAGGAGGTCGTGAAGCCTGTCTCGCTCGGACGCCACGTCGTCAACGACCGACGGCGCCGGTTCGGTGTCGCCTTCTCCGGTGGCGACGTCGGCAGGGGCTGTCGCGGACGCTGAGGGTTCCTCGTCAGGAGGCGCTGATTTCGGCTCGTCTGTCATGGTGGGACGCAGCCGCCTGAGCTACCAGCACGCGGCTGACGGCGGCGGAAACCTGATCGACGGTGGAGATGGCGCGCCCGTAGCGCATCCGGCGCGGTCCGATCACGCCGATACTGCCAGTCTGCTCGCCGTCGAAATACGTGGAAGCGACCAGACTGAACGGCTGCATTTCCGGTGTCCGGTTTTCGGTTCCGATCACCACGGTCAGGCCCGGCTCATCAAGGTACTCGTCGAGCAGGCGGACGAGGAGATCTTTCCGTTCGATCATGGCGAGCAGCGTCCGGAGGATGTCCAGCGGTACGCGGTTGGACCCGTCGGAGACTTCCTCGGCGAGAAACCAGGATCCCTCGATGAAGAGTGGGTCGGCCACGGACAGAGCGGTTCGCCGCGGCATGCAGGCGAACGCGAGGTGGTGCGAGGCGGCTGACAACTCGTGCGACACGCTGGAGAGCACGCCGCTGACGGTCCGGGCCCGCCGTAGCCGCGCCTCCACCGCCGGGGGCGCCTTCGGCCGCCGGCGTCGCTGGAGCAGGCAGTTGACGAAGTAGCGGTAACCTCGGTCGGTCGGCACGCGGCCCGCTGAGGTATGTGGCTGGTGGATGTAGCCGTCGTCCTCGAGTCTCGCCATCACGGTTCGGACCGACGCGGAAGAAATCCCGAGGTCGCCGTGACGCGCCAGCCAAAGGGACGACACCGGCTCGCCGCTGTCGATGTACTGCCGCACGACGCACGCAAGGATGCTGCTGGCGCGCTCGGTAAGTGGCGGCTGCTCCGATGGACTGGTAGCCGGTCGCGGTGTCATGGGTGTGTCCACCACCGGCACGCGAGCTTGCCGCGTGCCCGGCGTGCTAACCACTCTTGAGTATAGCAGCCGGTTCTTCGACCGCCGTCTGGTCGCCGGCGGGCTCGTCGCCGGCCGGCGGCGCGTCATCCGCGAGGGCCCGCGGCGTCCATCGGAGCGATCGGGCGCTTCCGCCGTCCAGCCGGTTGTACTTGACGGCGATCAGTTCAGCCAGGATGCTGACGGCGATCTCATGAGGCGTGACCGCCCCGATGTCCAGGCCGACCGGCGCATGCAGGCGGTCGGGATGGGTGACCGCGATGCCTTCTTCGCTGAGCGCCTCGTGCAGGCGCGCCACCTTCGCCCGGCTGCCGATCAGGCCGAGGTACCGAAGCGGCCGGGTGGCGAGCGCGCGAAGTGCGTCGAGGTCGTGGCGATGCCCACGGGTCAGGATGACGACGTAGGCCGATTCCGGCAGGTCGGCGTTCTCGAGCCATGTGGGGATGTCGTCCACGACGCACTCCACCGCATCGGGAAAGCGCTCCCGGTTGGAGAACTTCTCCCGGTCATCGATCACGTGCAGCCGAAAGCCGGCGCCCGGAGCGATCTGTCCCAGATGCTGAGCCACATGGCCGGCGCCGACGAGATAGAGCTGCGGCGACGCCTCGAGCGGGTCGATGTACACCTCCATCTGGCCTCCACAAATGAGCCCCGACTCTTCCGCAAGATCGTCGGCGAGCTCGTACCGCGCGACCATCGGCTTGCGCGTATCGAGCGCCTGACGCGCCTTCCAGAACGCGTCGTTTTCGTAGCAGCCGCCGCCAATGGTCCCTACTGTCCGTCCGTCAGCGTAAACCAGCATCTTGGCGCCGACACGTTGCGGGGTCGATCCCTGGGTGCGGATGATCGTCACCAGGGCCGCCGATTCGCCGCGCTGGAATGCTTCGTTGACGGCGCGGAAGACTTCCTCGTTCATGGTTCGGATACGCGCGTCCGGGCGCGAACGTCCGTCCGGGCGCGAACGTCTGTCTGGACGCGGGTTCCAGTATAACCCGGCGGTTCGCGGCCCCCCGTCAGTGTGGGCGCGGCCCGTCAGAGGGTCAGGAGGTCGTGCTGGCCGGGCGCGAAGGAGAGTTCGGTCATGAGGCTGTCGATCAGCCGGAACCCGTAGCGGTTGACGAAATGGATGACGCCGACACGCCGCTCCTGCGGATCGCCTCCCGGAAAGCACTGTGCCCGGGCGCGGTGGAACTGCCGGCGTAGCGTCTCGTCGCGGCGCTTCGCTGCCTGAATGACCTTGTTGCGGAGGTTGCCAAGATCCCGCTCGATCCGGCCGCGCGTCGACTCGACGGCCCCCGCCAGGGTCGGATCGACGGCGGGCACCACTTCGCGAATCGCATCGAGGCGCTCCGCCGCGGCATGCTCCGCCGCATCGAGCGCGTCGTGGACCGTGCCGGGCAACTGCGCGTCCAGCAGGGCGTTCAGCGCGGCGTCGTCCTGTGGTTGCAGCCGCGCCAGTTCCAGCCCATAGCGCGCCAGGAATCGCGTTGTCGCCGCGTCGGCGATAGTCGCCGTCGCTCGCGTATGGATCAACGGCATCGGCAGGTCGAACGCCGCGTACACCGTGCGCAACTGGCCGAGGTAGGCGAGTTCGTGGGGGCCGGCGACGACCGCCGCGGTCGGGAGCAGTGTGTCCTGTACGAGCGGACGGAGCAGGACATTCGGGCTGAACGATGCGGGATTGTCGTCCAGCTCGGCCAGGAGCGCGGCGCCGTCGAGGCGCTGGCTGCCCGTGAGGAAACCGCTGCCGTCGATCCGTATTGGCTCACGCGCGCCGTTCATTCGAAACAGCGCGGTCGATCCGGGGGTGGGGGAGACCTGCGCATGATAGCCGCGTGCCGTCAGCTCGCTGCCCGTGGCCGCCGCCAGTTCGCAGGTCCGCCCTGGCGCCCGCAACTCGCGCGCGAACAGGTCCCTGACGAAGGGCTTGGTGGCCCGGTCCGACGAATCGAAGACGATCAGCCCTTGATCACCCAGCAGCCGGTCGAGCCAGCGCGCAAACGCCTCGACGAGGCGAACGCCCGGCGTGTACGCCGTGGCGAGAGCCTCCAGCACCTCCGCCGTGAACTCGGTTTCGGGAAGCGCTGCGCGCAGTGTGTCGACCGCGTCAGCGATGGCGCCGTCGAAGCGGACTGCGGCCGCGGGCGTGCCGGGGGGAGCGTCGAGGTCGACCACCACCGACTCGGGCGCGGAGTTTCGGTTCAGGAAACCGCAGTGGCGTATTTCGTCCAGATCGTGATCTTCCGCGTCGACCCAGAAGATGGCAACGACCGCGCCGTCGCTCTCCGCGGCGTGTTGCCGGGCGAGCCTGACCGCGGTCACCGCCTTGAGCAGCGTGAAGAACGGTCCGCCGAACAGCCCCGCCTGCTGGCCGGTCACCACCGCCACGGTCCGCGGATCGCGCAGCTTGCCGGCCGCCTCGCGAGCCGCGGCGGGCGCATCGCGGTCGGCAAGTTGGCGTGCAATCAGTTCCGCCACCGCCGAATCGGGGGGCTGCGCGCGCCGCGCCGCGACCGCATGTTCCCAGTTGGCGGCGTCGGTCGGCGATCCGCTGAAGAAGGACGCGACGCGGTCGAACGCGTGACAGTAGTCGCGGACGAATGGGCCGGTCCAGGGGAGTTCTCTCGTGTCGATCCTCACGGCAACGCCAGGGCGATTAGTTCCGGGGTAGCGGTGGTGCTGCCGCTGCCGACGGCGACGACGATGTACTGCTTGCCGTCGTGGAGATAGGTGATGGGATTGCCATAGGGAACCGCGGGAAGCGTGAACGAGCCCAGGTACTCCCCGTTGTCCTTATGGTACGCGGTAATTGCGCTGGCCGAGGCGACTTCGTCCTCGACGTAGCGCGCGCCGGAGTTGACCAGTAGCAGGGTCTTCGTCACGAGCGGGCCTCCGCCGTGCATGCCGCTGTGGCCGCCAAGCGCCGGCAGGTTGAGGTGGCGCAGCGCCGGGTGGTTGCGCGGGCCGTCGCCGTGAGGGCTCATCCAGAGTTGGTCGCCGCTGTTCAGATCGAAGGCTGACACCCGTTTGTAGGGAGGCTTGACCAGCGGGAGGCCGCGCGGGCCCGGTACATTGACGGCCCACGGATCGGTGAAGTAGCCGACGGTTGCCGGGGGCGGGTACTCCACCAGCTCAACCGCGCGGAGGCGGGTCTGCGACGGTACGAACAGCCGGCCGGTTTCCGGATCGACCGCCGCGCCGGGCCAGTTGATGCCGCCCCCGGGACCCGGCGACTGCACGATCGGACCCAGCTCGTCCCGCACCGGCGGCGGCGTGAAGATGGGTCCGAGCCGCATCCGCCCCGCGAGCCGGATGGCTTCCTCATGCAGTTCCGGCGTGAAGTCGATCAGGTCGTCGAGCGTGATCCCCTGCAGGTCGAACGGCGGAGGTTTCGTCGGGAAGGGTTGCGTCGGCGCGTACCACTCGCCCGGGACATCACCCGCCGGAACGGGTCGCTCCTCGATGGGCCATACCGGCTCGCCGGTCACCCGGTCGAAGACGTACGTGAACGCCTGCTTGCTGGTCTGCACGTATGCCTTGATGTCGCGGCCATCGACTGTGATGTCGAGGAGGTGTCCGGCGGTGGGGAAGTCGTAGTCCCAGAGCCCGTGGTGCACCGCCTGAAAGTGCCAGATGCGCTCACCCGTCTCCGCATCGACGCAGATGATGCTCTCGGCGAAGAGATTGTCCCCGTGGCGCATCCCGCCGTACCAGTCGTTGGTGGGAGTGCCGGTCGGCAGATAGACGTAGCCCAGCTCCTCGTCCACCGCCATCGTTCCCCAGACGTTGGTGTGGCCCGAGTAGCGCCACGACTCGTCGTGCCAGGTATCCGCGCCGAACTCCTCTCCCTGCGGGATCGTGTGGAACGTCCATTTCAACTCGCCGGTCCGCGTGTCGAAACCGCGCACGTGGCCCGGGTCCGCCTCGCGGCGCGTGAGCGACGTGTCCTGCACGATGCTGCCCACGACCACGGTGTCTCCCACGATGGCGAGGGGCTGCGAATGGGTCAGGCGTGAACGATCTACCGGGCGCCCGAGGCTGGTGCTCAGGTCCACCGCGCCGTCCGCGCCGAAGTTGGGATAGAGGGCGCCGGTGCGGGCATTCATCGCCACCAGGAGCAGATCGTGGGTTGCGATGAAGATTCGCGCGTCAGCGCTCCGATCGTCCTTCCAGTAGGAGACGCCGCGGTGTTGCCAGCCCATGTTGGCGGGCCGCTCGAGACGGTTGTAGGTCTCCGGGTCGTAAGACCAGACCATTTCTCCCGTTCCCGCGTCGACGGCGACCACCTGGCCTAGCGCCGTGCTGGCGTAGACGAGTCCGTCGACCATCAGGGGGATGGTCTTGAAGGGGCCCGGGTCGATCTCCTCACGTTCCGCCGCCACTTCGGTCGAGATCGACTTCCAGCGCCAGGCGATTTCCAGATCACGGAAGTTCTCCGGTCGGATCTGATCGAGCGGCGAGTACTTGGTGTTGGCGGCGTCATGCCCGAACGCGCGCCACTCGCCCGCTGCGGGGTCCGCGTCGGCAGTCTGGGCGTCAGCCGATGACGCAAGGCCCGTTATCGCGGCCATGAGGAGCATGAGGGCGAACCGTCGCGTGATCGGCATGTTATCTCCCGGTGCGTCGGCCGGAATTGTAAACGAGAACCTGCAGTGCCATCGGCTTTGCCGGCAGACGCGACGGGACTCAAACCGAATACGCCGAGCCAGTGGTCGGCGGCGCACCTCAACGGAGCGCACGTTCGGTTTACGGCAGCAGTGTGTACGCGACGCCGGCCTGCGGCACGGCATAGGCCAGACCGGTCGAACGAATCGTGATTACGCCGAGTGCGACGCTGCCACTCCATCGCCCCCGGATGCGGAACCCGACTCCCCCGCCGAAGATCAGTTGCCAGGGGGCGCCGCGTGCCGGCTTGCGCCACGTGCCCAGCAGGACCGCCGGGCGCAGCTTCCAGTCGTCGCGCGCGAGGTTGAACCGCCCGCCGAAGGCGATAGTCCGGCCGATCGGCTCCGGCCAGCTCGTGAACGATCCCCACGCCCCCAGGCGCCCGATCACCCGCGTCGACGTGCCGATCACCACGCCTTGGGCCGTCGCGGGCAGGACATCGTGCGTGCCAACGGCGCGCGTCGCATGCCGCACCGCTACGGAAACGGAGGTCTGCGCAAACGCCGGCGCCGCGGCGAGGGTCGTGAGCGCGATTCCCACTGCGACTCGCCGCATCATTCCTGTCTTCCTCAACCCGGGTGAGGCGTTGCAGCCGCTTCCATTCCGAACCGTGTGATGTTCTCCAGGGTTGCGTGAACGTCATCCCACGTCGTCGTATGGTTGATGACGCACATTCGGAGTGCGAAGGTGTCGTGTAGCGAAGTCGACGATATGAAAGCGTGGCCGTCCCAAAAGACGCGCGCGAGAACGTTCTTGTTGATCCGCTGCAGCTCCGCCTCGTCAAGCTCCGCGCCGGACGGATTGACCCGGAAGCAGACGATTCCCGCCGATGCGGGCGTCAGCAACTCGAGCGTCGGGCTGCTCGCCACCCAATCCGCCGCGCGGTTGGACAGATCGATCCCTTGTGCGACCGCCGCGCGCAACGCCGCCATGCCGAAGGTCCGTATCGACAGCCAGATCTTCAGGGCGCGATCCCGCCGGCTCAACTGCAGGCCGTGATCCGCCCCGTTCGGATGGCGAGCGCCCCATACCGAATCCTGGAGTATGTCGTGGTGAATGCCGAACGCCCGCGAGAGGGTAGGCGCGTCCTTGACCAGCAAACAGCCGACTTCATACGGCTGGAACAGCCACTTGTGCGGATCGATGCCGATGGAGTCCGCCCGAGCGACGCCCTCGAGCAGTTGAGCCCCCTCCGGCAGGATGGCGAGCGCCCCGCCGTGCGCCGCGTCAACGTGCAACCAGATGCCCTCTGTCTCGCAGTAGTCCGCGATAGCAGGCAACGGGTCGATTGCGCCGGTGCTGGTGGAAGCTGCATCCGCGCATACCGCGATGGGAGAGCAACCCGCGGCGCGATCCGCGGCAACGGCGGTCGCCAGCGTGTCCGGGTCCATGCGGAAGTCCGCGCCGGTCGGCAGGATACGAAGGTGCTCCGGGCGGATGCCGATGATACGTGCCGCGCGAACCTGCGCGCTGTGACTTTGATCGCTCATGTAGACCGTGGCGCGCTGGGGGTGGCCAGCCGCCTCACGCGCGGCTACCAAGGCGTTCAGGGCCGCCGCCGATCCCCCGCTCGTCAGCACGCCCCCGGCGGTTTCCGGGTACCCGAACCACTTCCGGAACCAGTCGATCACGACGGCTTCGAGCTGGCTTGAACCGCCCGCGGTAAGCCACGTAGCCGTATTGACGTTGAATCCGGTCACAAGGTAGTCGGCCAGTACGCCCGGCCACGTCGGAGCGCTCGGGACAAACCCGAAGCATCGCGGATGATCGAGCCGCAACGCCGGGGACAGAACGTCCCGTACGGCCTCCTCGATGGCCGCTGCCGGCGAGCCGCCATCTTCGGGGGGTTCCGCCGCCAGCGGACTCGACGCACCCTGCTGGAACTCTCCGTCCCACACAGCGCTTGCGGGTAACTGTTCGCTTCGCTCGATCAGAATCTCGGTAACCTCGTGGGCCAGCTCTCGCATGAGGTCAGGCGACATCTGTAGTCTTGTGGTCATGTGATTCGCAATCGTGGTCAGACGAAACCCCTCAAATCGACGGTAGTTTACAAAGGGAGTTGGGTAGTAACAGCCGGAAAACCCGCAGCTGCCGGGAAGCGGGGTGCTATCTCGCTCTCGGGGCGCCCGGGGTCACGAGAGGCTGGAACGGCGCCGTCAGAGAGAGCGTCTCGGTCCGCGGGGTGTAGCAGATCGTCTCGCTGCAGACCTGGTACAGCACAGAAAGCGGCACCTCGACGACGTCCGGCCGGTCCGGGTTCGACCGGTGGAAGACTTCCGCGTCCGGCGTCACGGGAATCGCGACGTCGACCACCCCTTCGTAGACGTTGAGGGTGACTCCGAGCAGCGGGAACTCCCTCGGGTGCGTCGGCGGGTACCGTATCGCCCCTACGCGCAGCCCCGGGGTGTCGGGAACCGTCACCTCGGAAGCGATGTAGCCGTCGGGCAGCGGCTGGCCGTACATGTGGAGTCCGTCCGCGAGCTCGAAGCGCACGTGAACCGTCGACTGGGTCTCGAACTGCATCGCGGGGTCGGACAGGAACGCGGAGATCTTCACCTGTTCGGCACCGAGCTCGACGACCGGAACCTCGTGGCGCGCGAGGATCTCGCCGAGGGCGGAGTCGCGGATCGTCCCCGCCGAGGCGCGGCTGGCGTAGTGCCGGTGGAAGAACTTCTCGGTAACCACGCCGTTCTCGTCCGTCACGTAGACGCCGGGGAACGGCACGCCGTAGAAGCTGCGGCCGGCGGCCTGTTCCGGATCCTCGGGAGCGATCAGGGTGTTGAGGATGCCGAACTCCCGAATCACGGCCGAGTCGACGTCGGACAGGAGCTCGTACGTCACGTCATGCTCGTCGGCGAACGCCCGGAGCTGCTCCGGACTGTCGTAGCTCACGCCGTAGACGCGAATGCCTGCCTCCTCGAAGAGCCCCAGGTTCGTCTGCAGCTCGACCAGCTGCGTGCGGCAGTACGGTCACCACACAGCCGAGCGGTAGAACACGACAATCGACTTTGAATCGCCCCGGTCCGCGTGGTAGTCGACCATGCGCCCCTGCTGATTCGGCAGCGAGAACTCCGGAAGCCGCTGGCCGACCTCCGGTCCCGACGGGAACTCGTGGGACGCCGGGTAGCGGCGCCCGGGATGACTCGCGGGCAGGCCGAACGTGATGCCGAGGTCGTCGGTCTGGGTGCCCGGTTCCAGGTCTTCGTGCGCAGAGCGGACCGGGGCGGCCTCCTGCGCGACCGCCTCGGCCGGAGCCGCCAGCAACGCGAGAGCCGCTGCTGCGAATGTCCAGCGTGTCATCGTCTCGTCTCCAGAAAAATGGCGTCGGCGACCGAACCGGCCACCCTCGCTGCGAGTGCGGCCATTCTATACGCCTTCCCTGGCGACATCGCCGCGAGTGGCGATGGCTTGCGGCCATGCTTGAGGATTCCGCCACCTGGGAAGCGTGCCACGAGTCGCCGGACGGTGCGATCCTTGGGACGGTGGAGTGCCCGGCGCCTGCGGTGATGTCAGCACTTCAGCACTCAATAACCCGCACATGACCTTGAGAGCCATACTCCAGAATCCTGGCGTCACGCGTGGCTAGCACGTGCCCGAAGGTGCGGGCGGTCGCGATGAGGATGCGGTCCGCGGGATCGGGAGGCGGCGTTCCCGGCAGCCTGGTCGATGAGACCAACACGGACGTCGGCATCGCTGCCAGCGTCACGGAGGGCAACTCGCAGAAGCGCTGGAACCAGAGGTCGGGATCGAGCGCAAGCGCGATCTTCCCCTTCGCCACGAGCATCCCGATTTCCCATGCGGTGATGGGGGAGACGAACAAGCGTGCCCCGCGCCGGTACGCGTCCTGCAATTGGCTCGCGCCCGGTTCGCGCAACGGGTCCTTGTGGGCCGTCCAGATGACGGCGCACGTATCGAGCAGGAAGTCGGTCACTTGGACGCTACCGCGCGGCGTTCCAGTCTTCGCCGATGGGGTCCGTCAGATTCGTGCCAGGCGATATCGTGATGGTGTCCTTCAGGGAGCCAAGAACGTCTGCGAACGACCCTGTACGTTCCGCCGTGGACGATTCGCCGCCGGCTTCTGGCGCCGGCGTGGCCGTTACGACCTTCCGAAAGACCAGCCTCTGCTTCTCCATGTTGACTTTCTCCGTCTCGTATCCCGCTGCGAGCCAAGCCTTCGTCATGACCCAGTTGCCGGGGTTGTTGGACCACAACGCACGGTGCCTGCGGGCGGCGGGTGGCAACCCGGCGCCGATGACCTGTTCGATTTCGCCGAAAGTCATGGGCACGCGCGCATGTCCGGAATCACGCAGGTGGGATTCGAGCGGGGTGTACTTGCTGTTCATGATTGACAGGTTTCTCCGTGCCCGGGGGATGCGACTGAACTGCCTCACAACGCCGCGGACGCCGACGTCGCCGCCGATCCGCGCCGAACCTTGTAAGGCTACTGTGTGGGCACCTTGGTGTCAAGGTGCTTCCGCGGGCGACCGGCGAACCGGCCGATCTGCAACGCGTCCGGGAGACGTTCGGATGGGTGGGCCGCCCCCGATCAAGGCAGCGCGAACACGAACAGGTTGTTGGTGGTGCTCGGACGGATTTCCGGTGTCAGCCGGCCGAACAGGGACGCGGTGCTCGCAGTGCCGGTGCCGACCGCGATGTACTGCCGGCCGTCTACCGCGTAGCTGATCGGAAAGCCGGTCACCGCGGAGCCCAGGTTGATCTCCCAGAGCACCTCGCCGGATTCCTGATCGAACGCGTGGAAGCGGCCGTTGTTATCGCCCCCGAAGACCAGGCCGCCGCCGGTGGCGACGAGCGACATCGTCGCCGCACGCTGCTCGTGCACCCACGCGGTTTCCCCCGTCTCGGCGGAGATGGCGAAGACCGTGCCCACCTGATCGGTGCCCGGCGCGATCTGGTTGCGCACGGCCAGGGCATAGTGCGACGTGCCGGGCGCGTCGGTCGCGAGCATCCTCGCGCAGGCGTTGCGGAGCGGCATGTACATCATGTTGGTCAGCGGCGAATAGGCCCCCGCCTCCCAGTCCTTCCCGCCGTTCCAGGTGGGGCAGGTGAACATCTCCTGGCCGAGCGCGCTGAAGACCAGCTCCGCGTTCTCGGTAACCTGGCCGGTCGTCCCGTCGATGTCGCTGATGACGTTCTGCGTCGTGGTGCCGGTGGCCCAGAGGAACTCGCCCGTTTCGCGGTCGAGCGTGTAGACGATGCCGGTCTTGCCCGGGATGCCGGTCAGCACCCTGCGCACTTCGCCCGGCTGGATGCGCGGGTTGATCCAATCCACCGCACCGGCGTCCGGCGCCACGGTCGTGTCGACCAGGATCCGCTCGAACGGATGGTCGAGGTCCCAACTGTCATTGAGGTGCTGGTAGTACCACTCGATCTCGCCGGTGTCGGCGTCGAGCGCAAGCGTGGAGTTGTGGTACAGGTGCTTCAGGTCGGCGCCGCCCTGAAGGAACTTCGGTGCGGGCGACGTGACCGAGGTGCCGACATAGATCAGATTCAGCTCCGGGTCGAAACTCGGGACCATCCACGAGCCGACGTGGGCCCGGTCCTCGTAGGGAACACCTCCCCAGCTCTCATCGCCCGGCTCGCCCGGCGCCGGGATGAGGGGACGGCGCCATAGCTCCTCGCCGGTCTCGGCGTCATGCGCGATGATGGCGCACGCCTCCGGCCCGAACCGCGGACGGCAGCTACGTCCCGAGATCACCTTGCCGTTGGCGACGATCGGACCCGAGGAGTGCCGCACCGGGTTCTCGGTGTAGTCGAAGATCTCCGTTTCCCAGACGAGTTGACCGGTAGACGCGTCGAGGGCCAGGACGTATCCGTCGTTGGCGGTGTGGATGATCCGGTTGCCGTGGATCGCCACGTTCCGGTTCACGCTGATCAGGCCGCCGACGTACTCGTTGATGTCGTCGGGAATCACCCGGATGTACTCCCACAGGAGATCGCCGGTCACTGCGTCTATCGCCTGGATGATGTCGTTGGGGTTCGGCATGAACAGCGTGCCGCCATAGGCAAGCGGCGTGCCTTGCTGGGCCCCCTGGGCAAGGCCGCGGGCCCATACCATCCGCAGCTCGCCGACGTTGTCCCGGTTGATCTGATCCAGCGGGCTGTAGCCCCACCCGTCGAGGGTTCGGCGCCACATGAGCCAGTCGCCGGGAGCCGGATCCTGCAGCATCGCGTCGGTTACCGGAACAAATCCGTCGCCCGTCTGCGCGGTGGCGGAGTTGCCGCCCGGCCCGAGGGCGGCCAGCATCAGCGTGAGGAAGAGGGCTGACGCGCATCGTAGAACGAAGGGCTGTCGGGTCATGGTGCACTCCCTTCCCGGGGTCCGCGCCGGGGGCGATTGGCCGGATCCCCGGATTCTACCCGCATGTGCGCCGGAGTAGTAGACTGCCGGCATGGGCAACGGGCGGCGTCCGCATCGGGCGTGCGTTCGCGCGGCGTTGTGCGCCTCGGTCGTCGCCGTTGTGTCGCCTCTGGTGGCCCCGGGCCTGTCGGGCGCGCAGGCCGAGTCTCTGGGCGCCGTGCTGGGACGGGCGACCGAGTACGTCGACGACCTCCATGAACGGCTGACCAACGTCGTCATGGAGGAGCGCTACGAGCAGAGCGCCACGATGCCGGCATCCGCCGGGTTCGGCGGCCGGGCCGGCTTCGATCGGGTCACCCTCCGGTCGGATTATCTCCTCGTGCGGCCCGAGGGGTCCTACCGGCACTTCGGCTTTCGGGACGTATTCGAGGTGGATGGCAGTACGGTGCAGGATCGCGCCGAGCGCCTGAGAGGACTTTTCCTCGATCCGTCGGCGACGGTGCGCGATCGAATACAGGGGATACTGACCGACAGTTCCCGCTACAACGTCGGCGACATCGAGCGCAATACGAACACGCCGACGCTGGCGCTGCTCTTTCTGCATTCGTCCTTCAAGACCCGCTTTGACTTCGAGCGGCTGTCGGATGGCGAGGATCCCGAACTCGGGGTCGACCTGCCTGACGATGCCGGCGACGTCTGGGTGGTGGCCTATCGCGAGACCTGGCCCACTACGGTGATTCAGCAACGCCGCGGGGGCAACGTGCCGTCCCGGGGGCGTTACTTTATCGAGGCCGCCACCGGTCGGGTGCTGGTCACGGAGCTGTCGTTCGATGACCCGAACCTCGAGTCGCTCATCGTCGTCCGTTACGCGATGGACGAGACGATTGGGCATCCGGTGCCGGTCGAGATGCGCGAGCGCTATGCAAACCGCCAGTCCGGCTCCCGGGTGACCGGAACCGCCGAGTATTCGGAGTTCCGGAGGTTCCAGGTCGTGGTGGAGGAGTCGGACGTTTTCCGCAACTGAACGGAGTACGAACTGAAGGGAGTGGTGAAGGTGGCGCGAATGGTGAAGATCGTCTCGGCACGCAAGACGAGGTCAATCCTGGCCGCGACCGTCCCGGTATTGACCGTCGCCGCCATGCTCGCATCCGGTTGCGGTGGGGCAGGCGCCGGCGATCCGGCCGCTGGCGGCGAAACCGCGACGGACGCGGCCCCGCCGGCGGGGCGCGGCGAGGCGGCCCCTCCTCCTGCGCACGGCGTGCGCGCGGAGCGTCTCCTCGACGGGCCGATCATCACGCCCGACCTGCACCCGAGCATCGGCGTCAACATCCAGGGTCCTTCGCTGATTCGCGTGCCCGAGTGGATCGACAATCCGCTGGGTCGGTACTACCTCTATTTCGCCGACCACAAGGGGCTGTACATTCGCCTCGCCTACGCGGACGAACTGCTCGGCCCCTGGACCATTCACCCGCCCGGCAGCCTCCAGATCGAAGGGTCGCACTTCCTCGAGGCGCCGCCCGAGCTGACGCCGGAACAGCGGGCGGAGATCCTCGCGAGGCCCGCCCGTCCGGCGGGGATGTCGCACGACCCGGTGACCGAGGCGATCACCCCGCACATCGCGTCGCCGGACGTCCATGTCGACGACGCCAACCGGCGCATTGTCATGTATTACCACGGCCTCGACGGCATCTCGACGCAGGTGTCGCGGGTCGCGCTCTCGAGCGACGGCATCGACTTCGAGACACGCCCGGAACGGCTCGGCCGAAGCTACATGCGGGCGTTCGCGTACGACGGCTACACCTACATCATGTCCATGCCGGGGCAGTTCTACCGCTCGCGCGATCCGCTCGGCGGCTTCGAGGAGGGGCCGCGCCTCTTCAACCCGAACATGCGGCATGCGGCGCTGCTGCGGCGCGGCGACACGTTGTACGTCTTCTGGACGGAAGTGGGGGAAGTGCCGGAGCACGTCAAGGTGAGCACGATCGATCTGGCCGGCGACTGGATGACCTGGGAGGAAACGCCGGGCGGGGAAGTGCTGCGACCCGAGTTCGACTGGGAGGGAGCGGATGCGCCGCTCGAGCCGTCCGTCCGCTCCACCGCGTACGGCCACGTCAACCAGCTCCGCGACCCGGCGATCTACGAGGAAGACGGCCGGATCTATCTCCTCTACGCGGTTGCCGGCGAGAGTGGCATCGCGATCGCCGAGGTTCAACTGGAGGGGAGGTAACGCCGGCGCTGGCCGGAACCGCAGCCCGGCGCCGCCCAGCCAGGGCGCGCGCGCCCCGGTTGGCGCGCGGGCGCCTTGTTCCTAGCCGGGGATCGGCAGTTCGGTCGTGAAGAACGGTTCGAGCGTGTCGATTGCCTCTATAGGCTGTAGGTCGACGTCCCAGCGGTACTGCCGGAGCACGATACGGTCGTGGAGGAAGTCGGCGATCGTGAAGCCGTGATCCTCGATCGGCGCCACTGCTTCCTCGATGTCGAGGTGGGCCGGCGGCGTCGAGCCGACGCCGCGCACGTTGCTGGGAAAGCCCCGGACCGAGGTGCCGATCGGGCCGCTCAGCACCGCCGTCACCGGATGCGCGTTCAGATCGACGGTGCCGGCGCGGTGGATCCGGCCCATGCCGATCGCGTGAAGGTCGCCGCTGACCACGAGAGGCACGCGTTCGCGCTGGGCCGCGATCGCACTGATCAGGCGGTCGTGCTGTTCGAGCCACCCTGGCTGCCACCAGGGCTTCTCGATGGCGGTGGTCAGCTCGCCCGTCTCCCGGTCGAGGATGTCGGGGTACCACTCGCCCCATTTCCCGGCGCTCCATCCGAACGGATTCGAGGGTGCGTGCACCAGGTGACGGACGTTCGCGTCCTGCGTCCGGTCGATCAGCCATCCTTCGACCTGCCGGTCGATGAAGACCGGGTTCGCGCCCGAGACGGTCACCGTCCGGCGGACGTCGTACAGCAGCACCTCGGCGAGATCGCCGTAGCGGAGGGTGCCGAAGCTCTCCGACAGGTCGCCACGGTCCGGCGTATGTGACCAGGGGAGTCCGACGGGGCGTCGGGGATCGGGGAGGAATTCCGGGTAATAGAGCGACTGTGTTGCGCGCGCGAGCTGCAACTGGAACCACGGGATCGGGAAAACGTCCGCGCCGTCGTTCTCCCAGTGGTCGTGATCGTCCTGCAGGAAGAAGATCGGCGTCGAGCGGAAGTCGGCGCCGTAGAGCGGGACGATCTGTGGTCCCGCCGCCGCCTTCAGCGCGGTCTCGTTGCTTCCGCCGAAGACCGAAGCGGAGAAGTCGAAGTTCGATTCGCGCGCGGCCGGGCTGAGCTGGCCGGGGTTCTCGCCCAGCCACGTGTGCAGGTCCCAGTAGATGTGATCGCCGTTGGCGACCGCCGCATCCGGCGCCTCCCGGAGCGCGCGGCGGAGCAGGCGGCTGCGGATGGCGGTCGGAAGGAAACCGCTCCGCTGGCCGATTCCCTCGTAGGTGCCGCTCGGGCCGCCGGCGCAGGTAAAGAAGAGAAGGCGGAACCTCTCGGGACTGGCGTCGCGTTCCGGGAAGGTCGAGATTTCCCACGGATCGCAGAGCGCACGGCCCCGGTTCTCCGCGAGGGAAAGCCGGTACCGCCGGGCGGGCAGGAGATCCGTGACGTGGAACTGCCAGAACTCGCCTGCGGTGTCGGACCGCCGCCCGTCGACGCGCAGTTCGATTCCGGCGCCGTCGGCCGCCTCGACGCGCAGCACCGGTGCGGCGCCGAGACGCCGCTCGAACGAGGCCTTCAGCAGGATCCGCGAGTCGCTCACCGAAGGGAGCAGGTGACGCACCCACCCCATGTCCCAGTCCGCCGCCTGGGGCGGCGCCGACTCCGCCAGAAGCCGGTCGAGCGGCCAGTGCCCGAAAACCGCCGCACCGAGGGCGCCGGCGCTGCCCGCCAGGAACCGCCGTCTATCCATCGCCCAGGGCCTCCGCATCACGCTGCGGGTAGAATAGCGCATGCCGCCCGGCGGGCCTGTACCTGGCGGATCGATGAGACGCGCGCAGTTTGCCCGAACGGTTTGCCGAGCCGTCGGCCTGCTGTCCGCCGTCTGCCTCCTCTTCGTCCCGGCGGCCGGCGCGCAGCCGGCTGCGGCACCCGAGCCGCCGGACCCGGAATGGCAGCGCGCGCTGATCCAGCGCTACTGCCTCACTTGCCATAACGACCGGCTGGAGACAGCCGGACTGACGTTCGAGGGGCTGGACCTCGCCCGGGTCGGTGAGGCGCCCGCCGTCTGGGAGACCGTGGTGCGCAAGCTGCGTGCCGGCGCCATGCCGCCGCCACCGCGCCCCCGGCCGAACGCGGCAACGTACGATCGGTTCGTCGCCTGGCTGGAAACCGAGCTCGATGGGGCCGCGGCCGCCGACCCCAATCCGGGGCGGACCGAAGCGTTCCATCGTTTGAACCGGACGGAGTACCACCACGCGGTCCGCGATCTGCTGGATCTCCCTATCGACGTCGCCGAACTGTTGCCGGCCGACGGTGCCAGTTACGGCTTCGACAACATTGCGGGTGTGCTCGGGCTGTCACCGACACTCCTCGAGCGCTACCTCGCCGCGGCCCGCAGGATCAGCCGCGTCGCGGTGGGACGGCCGGCGCCGTCGGCCACCGCCGAGGTCTTCCGCCTGCCGAGCGACCTGTCCCAGGACGACCGCATGCCGGGGCTGCCCTTCGGTACACGCGGCGGCGGACAGTTCCGCCACAACTTCCCGGAGGATGGCGAGTACGTAATCGCGGTCAGCCTCGCGCGCGATGCGGGCGACGCGCTCGCCGCGTTCACCCTCGAGCACGCGCTGGAGCTAAGCCTCGACGGCGAGTTGATTGGCACGTTCACGGTCGGTGAGCCACCACCCGACGCGCCGCGCGACAGCGACGCGTACCGCGACTGGCGGGCGCGGCAGCGCAACGCCGACGCCGATTGGGAAGTGCGGGTGCCGGTCGGCGCCGGACCCCACGTGCTGCAGGCAACTTTCGTCCGGCAGACGTACGCCTATCCCGAAACGCAGCGCCAGCCCTACCTGCGGCCGTACACGAGCATCACCGGCGGCGATACGCGCGTTCAACCGTACCTCGGCAGCGTCACCGTCACCGGGCCCTACGCGGCGACCGGCGCGCCCCCGGCGGATACGACGCCGAGCCGGCAGCGGGTCTTTTCCTGTCGACCGGAGGGAGACTCGGCGGAAGTGGCGCGGGAATGCGCGCGCACGATCATGGCCCGCCTTGCGCGACAGGCCTGGCGCCGTCCGGTGTCGCCCGACGAGGTCGACAGCCTCCTCCGTTTCTACGATGAAGGGACGGCCGACGGCGGTTTTGAGGCGGGAATCGAGATGGCGCTGCGCTGGCTGCTCGCCAGCCCGGAGTTCGTCCTGCGCGTCGAGCGCGATCCGCCAGGGGTGGAACCGGGCGAGTCGTATGCGGTGAGCGACCTCGAACTGGCATCGCGCCTGTCGTTCTTCCTCTGGAGCAGCCTGCCGGACGACGAGTTGCTCGCCGCCGCGGAGGCCGGCCGTCTCCGGAATCCGGACGAACTGGAGCGCCAGGCGCGCCGGATGCTGGCCGACGAGCGCGCCACGGCGCTCGTTACGAGCTTCGCTGGCCAGTGGCTCTACCTCCGGAACATCCCGGCCGTGGTGCCGGACGAAGACCTCTTCCCGGATGTCGGCGAGGGACTGCGCGACGCGATGTTGCGGGAGACCGAGCTGTTCGTGGAGCACGTTTTCCTGGGGGACCGGAGCGTGCTCGAGCTGCTGACCGCGGATTACACGTTCGTCAACGAACGGCTCGCGCGGCACTACGGCATCCCGGGCGTTTACGGCGGCGACTTCCGCCGCGTCGCGCTGGCGAACGAGGCGCGCCGCGGCCTTCTCGGGCACGCGAGCATCCTGTCGGTCACCGCCTATCCGAACCGGACGTCTCCGGTGCTGCGCGGCAAGTGGGTACTGGAGAATCTGCTCGGCACGCCGCCTGCCGCGCCCCCGCCGGACGTCCCGTCGCTCGAGGAGACGGCGGGCGACGGCGCGCCGCTGTCGATGCGCGAGGCAACCGAACTTCACCGCGCGGCGCCCGCTTGCGCCAGTTGCCACCGGTTGATGGATCCACCCGGCTTTGCCCTGGAGCAGTTCGATGCGGTCGGCCGCTTCCGCACCCGCACCGTGACGAATCAGCCGATCGATGCGACCGGCGAGTTGCCGGACGGAACGACTTTCGACGGCGCCGCCGGATTGCGCGATGCGCTGCTGCGACGGCCGGACCGGTTCGTCGGCACGCTCGTGGAGAAACTGCTGACCTATGCGCTGGGCCGCGGCGTGGAGTACTACGATGCCCCGGCGGTCCGGGCGATCACCCGCGCGGCCGCGGCGGAGGACTACCGTTTCTCGGCGATCGTCACCGAAATCGTCAGGAGCCTCCCGTTCCGGATGCGAACCGCATTGCCCCGGCCCGCCGCCGTGGCAGAATAGGCGAAGCCATGATCATCACCAGGAAGACGTTGTCGCGTCGGACCGTGCTGCGTGGACTGGGGGCCACGCTTGCGTTGCCGCTGCTCGACGCCATGACGCCGCCGCTCGCCGGCCTTGTCGGTCACGCCGCGACGCCGGTCCGCCGCCTCGGATGGGTCTACATCCCGAACGGCATGTCGATGGGGGCCTGGACGCCGCCGACCGACGGGCCGCTGGATCTGTCACCAACGCTCAGTCCGCTCGCCCCCTACCGTGATCGCATGGTCGTGCTGAGCGGTCTGGCGCAGGGGCAGGCGGAAGCGTTGGGTGACGGCAACGGCGAGCACACGCGCGCTACCGCCACCTGGCTGAACGGTGTCCATCCCAGGGAGACCGAAGGGGCGGACGTCCGCGCCGGCATGACGGCGGACCAGATAGCCGCGGAGCAGCTCGGCCGCGAGACGCCGCTGCCGTCGCTCGAGCTGGCGATCGATCGCGACTTCCTGGTGGGTAACTGCGAGAACGGCTACTCCTGCATCTATATGAACACCATCGCGTGGCGGACGCCGACAACGCCGCTTCCGATGGAGAACAATCCGCGCGTCGTCTTCGAACGGCTGTTCGGCGAGGGAGGATCGACGGCCGAGCGTCGCGTGCAGTTCCGGAAGGACCGGAGCATTCTCGACGCGATTGCGGATGACCTGCATCGGCTCGAGCGGGAGGTGGGTGCGGGCGACCGGGCGCGCGTCACGCAGTATCTGGACGCGGTCCGCGCGATCGAGCGGCGCATTCAGCTCTCGGAGCGCAGCGACGCGGAGTTGCCCTCGCTGGATCGCCCCGTCGGCATTCCGGAGTCGTACACCGAGCACGTCGGGCTGATGTTCGACCTCGCCGCGCTGGCCTGGCAGGCGGACATCACGCGTGTTTTCACGTTCATGCTGGGACGCGAGTTGAACGGGCGCGCCTATCCGGAGGTCGGGATCCCGGAATCGCACCACGGCCTGTCGCACCACCGGAACGATCCGGAGAAGCTGGCGCAGCTTGCAAAGATCAATACGTTCCATGTCACGCTGTTCCGCGACTTCCTCGAGACGCTTGCGGCGACCCCGGACGGAGACGGGACGTTGCTCGATCAGTCGCTCGTGCTCTACGGCGCCGCACTGAGCGACAGCAACAAGCATCTGCACTACGACCTCCCGCTGCTGCTGGCGGGCGGGAGCGGCGGACAGCTCCAGGGGGGACGGCACCTCCGCTATCCGCGCGACACGCCGATGACCAACCTGCTGGTGAGCCAGCTCGACAAGGCGGGTATCCGCCTGGATGACGGCCTGGGCGACAGCACGGGCCGGTTGACGGAGCTGGCCCGCCTGAGCGGCGTCTAGTGATCGTCTGCAGCGACCGCTTCCATCATGCTCGCCCTGCTGTTGGCGGTAGCGATCGCGCCGGCCGCGCAGATTGACGGCGACGGCGCGACGGCGCTCCACGAGGCGGCCCACGCGGGCGACCTCGCCGCGGTCGGGCGGCATCTGGAGGACGGCGCGGCGGTCGATGCGGCAACCCGCCACGGCGTAACCCCGATCGCGTTGGCCAGCGCCGCCGGCCATCCCGCCGTTATCGAGGCGCTTCTGGCCGCCGGCGCCGATCCGAACCAGGTCTCGCCACAGGGCGAGACACTCCTCATGCTGGCGGCGCGCACCGGCATCGTGGCGAGCGTCGAGGCGCTCCTCCGTCATGGCGCCGGCGCGTCGGTCCACGCCCGTGAGAGCTGGCGCGGGCAGACCGCGCTGATGTGGGCCGCGGCCGAGGGTCACGCCGCCGTCGTGGCGCCCCTCGTCGGGGCCGGCGCCCGTATCGATGCGCGCTCCGACGGTGGATTCACGCCGCTCGCCTTCGCGGTTCGGGCCGGTCGCGGGGCCACGGTCGACGCTCTCCTCGACGCCGGCGCGGATGTCAACCTGGAGCTGCCGGATGGGACGAGTCCGCTCCATCTCGCCGTGGTGAACGCGCACTACGGCCTCGCGATCCGCCTGCTCGACCGGGGAGCCGACGCCGCCGCGGACGGACCGGGCTGGACGCCCCTGCACCAGTTGGTCTGGACCCGGCGTCCGAACCGCCACTACAACAATCCGTCGGCAATCCCGTCCGGCCCGGTGACCGATCTGGAGCTGGTCCGGGCCCTGGCGGCGCATGGCGCCGACGTCAACGCGCGGCAGACCGGGGAGCCGCAGGACGGCTATCGCAACATGCTGAACCGGGCCGGAGCGACGCCGTTCCTGCTCGCCGCGAAGGCGGTTGACGTCGAACTGATGGGGATGTTGCTCGAGTTGGGCGCCGACCCGATGACGGCGAACGAAGACGGCACGACCGCGTTGCTCGTGGCGGCCGGCGTCGGCATCTGGTCGGCGAGCGAGAGTCCGGGCAGCGCCGCGGAAGCGTTGGAGGCGGTCAAGCTGATGGTGGAGCTTGGCGACTCGGTCGCCACCGTCGACGACAATGGCGACACCGCGCTGCACGGCGCGGTGATGCGCGATGCGCCCGAACTGGTCCGCTACCTGCTCGATCGGGGAGCGCCGCTCAACGCGGTGAACGAGCGGGGCTGGACGCCGCTCACGATTACGCAGGGCATCTTCTACGCCAACCTCGGCCGGCGGTTTCCCGAAATGGAAGCGCTCCTGCTCGGATTGGGAGCGACGTCGCCGACCCCGCCCGATCCCATTCGCTGAGCGTCACCGGCGGTGCGCCGGCGTCCACGCCCGCATCGACTGGTGTTCTCTTGCCCGCCTGGAGGCCGGCGGACCCCTAAATGAGGTGTCCCGTCCAGCGGCCGGCGAGAATGATGCCCGCCCAGAGCAGCAGCGAGATCCCGCCGGCCAGTTTGGCCGCCATCGGTGTGTCGGCGGCGGTATCCCACACCGTTACGCCTCGAAACGTGCGGAACTGAAACCACGCCATGTTCAGGCAGGCGAGGGGGAGCAGCAGGAACTTGATCTGGAAGGCGGTGTTGTCGACGTAGCCGGTCGCCCGGGTTGCGAACAGGCCGAAGCCGGTGATGGCCGCAACGACGAATGCTCCCCAGGTCCACGGGATCAGCTTGCGCGTTACCTGGCTCGCCGGATAGCGGAGCGCGGCGAGTCCAAGGAGGCGCAGATCGACCATCATGATGGAGCCGACCACCAGGCCGATCGCGATGACATGGATCGACTCCAGGAACGGGAACCACCACGTGAAACCGATGTGCTGGGCGATGGGATGGTCCTGAATCCACTGCCAGATCGATGGGTAGGCCGCGAGTTCTTCCCAGGCGAACGGAAAGTAGAAGGGGTCGGTGATGTACTCGGAGTAAGCGATCCAGCGCCCGGCCAGCATGACGCCGATCCAGCAGCAAAGGGACACCACCGCGATCGCGCGGGCCGTCCCCAGCCGGGCTGGCGTTCGCTCCCAGTAGCCATGCTCTCGCCGGTTCATCCACCAGATGGCGAAGGCCATCGCCACCGCCGGAATGAGGCAGGCCAGCTTGAAGCTGACGACGGGGTTGTAGACGTAGCGGACGGGCCGCGCGAGGACGAAGAGCGAGCCGGTCACCAGGTTCACCGCGAGCGCCACAAAGGTCCACGGCAACAGCCGGTGGATCATCTCGCTTACGTTCTGGTTCCGGAGGGCGAGGCCGAGAAACCGGAGATCGACCATGCCAATGGATCCGACAACGGCAGCGATCCCGAGGATGTGGAACGACTGAGCGATCGGAGGGAGCCCGGGGACGGTGCTGAGCAGATAGACCATCCACTCCCGGGTGGGCGATTCCGCGAGCAGTTGCGCCAGGGTGTCCCGCATGTCGGCTGCATCCTATACTACGGACAGAACCCTACGGACAGAGGAGGCTCCCGTATGCGTAGAGTGTCTTTCCCGACTGCCGCGTTCGCCGCGCTCCTGGCCCTGGCAGGTCTGCTTGTCGGTTGTGGCGGCGGATCCGAGCCGCCGGCGTCGGCGCCGATCCCGGCGACCGAGCCGCCGCCCGCCCCTCCGGCGGCGGCGATGCTGCCGGACGAGATCGTGGCCGAGCGGGGCGGCTTCATCCCGGAAGGGGTGGAGTTCGACATGATGAACGGCCGGTTGCTTACCGGCTCGCTCTCCGAGGGCTCGGTCTACGAGGTGCATCCGGACGGACGGGTGACGCCGCTGGTCGAAGACGAAGAGCTGGTTTCCTCGGTTGGGATCGAGGCGGATGAGCCACGCGACCGCCTTCTGGTCGCCAACGCCGACCGCTCGGTATTCCAGTCGGGCGGCATGGGGCAGGCGAAGCTGGGCGTGTACAACCTGACGACCGGCGAGCGCATCACGATGGTCGATCTCGCCGCGGTGGCCGAAGCGGGCGACGACGCCGTTCACTTCGCCAACGACGTGGCGGTTTCCGATGACGGCACCGCCTACGTCACCGACACGCGGCTGAACGCGTTGTATCGGGTGACGGCCGACTACGAGGCGTCGCTCTTCCACCGGTTCGACGATGGCGGCGCCGGCCCGAACGGCATCGTCCACCATCCTGGGGGCTATCTGCTGGTGGCGCGCGGCGCGACGCTCTGGAAGGTGCCGCTTGCCGATCCGGCGGCGTCGTCCGAAGTGACGCTGCCTCAGGAAGTGCCCGGTCAGGACGGAATGGTCTGGAGCGCGGGGCGGCTGGCGATAGTCAGCAACTCGGCGAACCAGGTGGTGGCGCTCACGAGCGACGACGACTGGGCGACGGCGAGCGTCGCGGGAGTCGCACCGTTCGAGACACAGGGGACGACGGCGGCCGTCGTCGGTGACGACGTGTATGTCGTCCACCCGCACTTCGCCGACGAGGATCCGCCGAGCATCACGCGGGTCACGTTCGAGTAGCGGTTAGAGGCGACGATGAAGCGGATTCTGGTACTCGGTGCTCTCGTCATGGCGGCCGGTTTCTCGGTCGCCGTCAACTCGGAACAGCAGCTCACACAGGCCGCGCTCGATGCGGCGGTCATCGAGCAGGTGCGCGACAACCTGTACGTCATCACCGGATC
This sequence comes from Acidobacteriota bacterium, assembly GCA_009838525.1. Taxonomy (NCBI): domain Bacteria; kingdom Pseudomonadati; phylum Acidobacteriota; species Acidobacteriota bacterium. The sequence continues at coordinate 74,190 of VXRJ01000019.1, read as the reverse complement.
GAGCCCGCTGAACCGCGAGGCGTTCAGTGGCGGTAACACCGGCGTCTACGTCGGCGCCGAGGGCGTCACGCTGGTCGACACCAAGCTGGGTGGTTGGGGTCCCGCGCTCATGGAGCGGATCCGGACGGTCACCGACAAGCCGGTCACGACGATCATCAACACGCATACGCATGGCGACCATGTCGGCAGCAACATGTTCTTCCCCGAGGAGGTGGAGATCGTCGTCCACGAGAACACCCGCCTGAACATGGCGGGGATGGACATCTTCGCGGGCGACGGGGCGCGCGGGTTGCCGGACCGGACCTACAACGACCAGTTGACGCTGGGATCGGGAGCCGATCGGATCGAGCTGTACCACTTCGGTCCGGGCCATACGAGCGGCGACACGTTCATCCTCTATCCCGGCCTGCGGGTCCTGCAGATGGGCGACATGTTCCCCTGGCAGGATGCGCCGTTCCTCGATCGGAACAACGGCGGCAGCGGCGTCGAGTTCCCCGAGACGCTAAGGAAGCTCCTCGATAACGTGGATGGATTCGACACGGTCATCCCGGGCCATATCCCGGTGACGACGCCCGACAGTCTGGAGGAGTACCAGCGGTTCACGGCGGACCTGCTCGGGGCCGTGCGCGAGGCGATTGCCGACGGCCAGACGGCAGAGCAGGCCGCGGCGTCCATCGACCTGACCAGCCAGTACGAGGGCTACCGGACGGAGCGGATGGCCGCCGCGATCCAGGCCATCTACGAGGAACTGGGCCAGTAGGGTCGACCGACGGGCAGGGGACCGCGGATCGCGTCGTGTGGGCCGCTCAGTCGGGCAGCGCGAAGGCGTAGTACTCCGCGCTCGACGGAGGTCCCATCCGGCCGCCGCCGGCGGCGATGACGACGAACTGGCGCCCGCCTGCCGCATAGACCGCCGGCGTCGAGAAGCCAGCCGCGGGCAAATCCGCGTGCCACAGTTCCGAGCCGTCGCGCGTGTCGAACGCGCGGATCCTCCGGTCCGGCGTCGCGGCGATGAAGATCAGTCCGCTGGCGGTCACGACCGGGCCGCCGTAACTCTCGGAACCGAGGCCCTGACCGATGGTCTGCGGATAGTCGCCGAACGGCACCTGCCAGTCGAAGTTGCCCGTCGCCAGGTCGACTGACGTCAGCGTGCCCCAGGGCGAACGGTTTCCGGGCAGGCCGTCCTGATCGCGTAGCCAGGTGTAGCCGCCGAATGCGTAGTCCACCTCGGTCGACGGAGGCAGGTCCTCTTCCTCCTCCGGATTACGGATGTACCGGATGGCGGCGCGGATCTCGACCTCGTCCAGATGGGCGAAGCCGTTCATGCGTCCTCGCCCGTTGCGGACAACGTCGTTGATTTCCCGCGCCGTCAACCGGTCGTCGATGTCGATGAGGCCAGGGCCGACCTCGTTGCCGGCCCGGTCGGCGCCGTGGCAGGCGCCGCAGTTCTCGGCATAGACGGCACGTGCGCTGAAGCCCACGGGAATCTCGTAGAGCTGCAGGATGGCGCCGATCTCGGACGAATTGACGATCAGCCGATGGGTGGCCGGGTCGAAAGCCGAGCCGCCCCATTCCTGGCCCCCGTCGTAGCCGGGATACATCATCGATCCCTGCAGGCTGGGCGGCGCCCAGGGCCGCTGATCGAGGCGGTCCCAGATTGCGCTCACGAAGTCGATCGATTCCTGGCTGCGGGTCGTCATCTCGAAGCGCTGCCGCGTCAGGGCGATCGACGACTCCGGCTGCGTCGTCACCACCACCTCGCCCGGTATGTCGCTCGGGGGCGCCGTCACCTCGCCGATGTCGTAAAGCGACTCGCCCGTCTCGCGGTCGAACAGGAAGAGGTGGCCCGACTTGCTGGTGACCGCGACCGCGTCGATGGTCCGGCCGTCGCGTTCCAGTTGCACGAGGGTCGGAGGGGACGGCAGGTCGCGATCCCACACGTCGTGCCTGATCGTCTGGTAGTGCCAGCGCCGTTCCCCGGTCCGGACGTCAATCGCCAGCACGCTGTTGGCGAAGAGGTTGTCGCCGACCCGTGAGGCGCCGTAGAAGTCGGGAGTTGCCGATCCGGTCGGCGCGAACAGCAGGCCGCGCTCGGCGTCGAGGGCCATGCCGGTCCAGGTGTTGGCGCCGCCCGCCACCTCCAGTGAGCCGTCAGCCCACGTTTCCGAGCCCGGCTCTCCCGTACGCGGCACGTTATGGTGCCGCCAGACCAGCGAGCCGTCGATGGCGCTGTAGGCCGATATCGCGCCGGGCAGCGCGTCGGCCGCTTCACTGGTGGAGAAGCCGAACACGAGCAGGTCCTCGAAGACGATCCCGGGCACCGTTACCCGGAGCGGGCCGTCCCGTTCCATGGTGGCCGACAGGTTCATGATGCCGTTCTCGCCGAAGTCGATAACCGGTTGTCCGGCCGCCGGATCGAGCGCGACGAGGGAGTCGTTCCCGGTGAAGAACAGCCGCGCGACGGTGCCGCTGGGGGTCTCGCGCTCCCACCACATCAGCCCGCGCTGGGGCGCGCCGTCGAGGCCCGGGTCGTAGCGCCAGAGCTCCTCGCCGGTAGCGGCGTCAAGGGCGAAGGCGGTGAGTGTCGGCGACAGGCCGTACAGGACGCCATCGACGACGAGCGGGCTGGTGTACATCGTCGAGTTGCCGGGGCGCAGCTCGCCGGAGTCGTAGGTCCAGGCCAGCTCGAGCCGATCGACGTTCTCGCGCGTAATCTGCTCCAGCGGCGAGTAGTGACGCCGCCCCACGTCGCCCAGGTACGTCGACCAGTCCGTATCGGGCGGTCCCTGCGCCTGTCCGGCCCACCCAAGCCCGAGCGCCGTGACGGCGAGAAGCAACACCAGGACCGCCAGGTGGATGACAGTTCTCATGCCGGCCACTATCGCGTACCGTCCGCGCTCGCGCAAAGCCATCGCAGCCCCTACCGAAGCAGGGATCCATCTGCCCCGTACGCGACCTTCAACGTGAACGCGTCCGGCGCCGGGCCGTCGCGCCAGAGCCGTTCGAGCCGTGCCATCGCCTCGGTGGTCGTCGGCCGTTCGCCGTCGGCGATCCACCACATCGCCAGCGGCGCCTTCGGAGGGGGCAGGAACCACTCGCGGCGGCGCCGAAGGAAATCCACATGCTCCGTCTGATAAACGTAGCGTCGCAGGTCCGCGACGGATCGCCAGATCGACAGGTTGAAGAGGACCCTCGGGTCATCGAGGACGCGCACGCCGGTCGCGTCTCCCGCCTCGGTCTGAAACCGCCAGACGAAGCCGGGCGAGTCGTCGCCGATCCGGTTGATGCGATCGATCTCGTCCCGCATCGGCGCCATCCGCGGGTCTTCGAGGGGATACCGCATCCACGCCAGATTCGTCTGGGCGAGTTCCACGTCGGTATCGTATGCGCACGAGCCCGGATCGGACTTCTGCAACCGCTGGCGGTTACTATCGGTGGGTGCGGGTTGCCGGGATGATCGCGCTGGGCGGCGTAGTGGTGTGCGCATGTGCGGGAGGGGCGCCGGAGGTCGACATCGAACCCGGCGTGCCGCTCGATCTGGCGGAGGCGCGGGCGGCGGCCATCCACGATCTGCGTTATGACGTCCGGTTCGCCCTGCCGGCGTCGCGCTCCGAGGCGATCGAAGGGCACGTGACGGCGACGTTCACCTGGGAGGGCACCGGGCCCGTCGTCTTTGATTTCGCAGCGCAGCCGGAGCACGTGCACGCGGTTCGCGTCGGAGGCTCGCCGGTAGAGCCGGATCTGCGCAATGAGCATCTGATCGTCCCGGTGCCGGGCGGAACGGGGCCGGTCACCGTCGAGGTCGACTTCACGGCGGGCGACGGGTCGCTCAACCGCCAGGACGACTTTCTCTACACCCTGTTCGTGCCGGACCGCGCACGCGTTGCCTTTCCGCTCTTCGATCAGCCCGACCTGAAGGCGCGGTTCCGGCTGCAGCTCGACGTGCCGGCCGGTTGGCGGGCGGTGGCCAACGGATCGCTGGCCTCACGCGAGGATGGCGGCGACAGGGCGCTCCTGACGTTCACCGAAACCGACCCGATCAGCAGCTATCTCTTCGCCTTCGCGGCGGGCGAGTTCGAGGTGGAGGAAGCCGAGCGCGACGGCCGGCGGATGGCGATGTATCACCGGGAGACCGATCTCGACAGGGTCGAGCGCAATGCCGGCGCCGTCTTCGACCTGCACGCGTCAGCCCTGGCGTGGCTGGAAGAGTACACCGGCATTCCGTTCCCGTTCGAGAAGTTCGATTTCGTGCTGGTGCCAGCCTTCCAGTACGGCGGGATGGAACACCCCGGCGCCATCTTCTACCGCGCTGACGCGATGCTGCTCGACGAGAGCGCCACACAGAACGCGTATCTCGGGCGGGCCAGCCTGATTGCGCACGAGACGGCCCATATGTGGTTCGGCGACCTGGTCACCATGACCTGGTTCAGCGACGTCTGGATGAAGGAGACCTTCGCCAACTTCCTGGCGGCGAAGATCGTCAATCCCGCCTTCCCGAACGTGAACCACGAGCTGCGTTTCCTGCTCGCGCACCATCCGGCGGCCTACGGCGTCGACCGCACCGCCGGGGCCAACCCCATCCGGCAGCCGCTCGACAACCTGAACGAGGCGGGCACCCTCTACGGAGCCATCATCTATCAGAAGGCGCCGATAGTCTTTGCCCACCTGGAGAGGTTGATCGGCGAGACCGCATTGCGCGACGGATTGCGCGAGTACCTCGCGGCCCATTCCTATGGCAACGCAGGCTGGGCCGACCTGATCGCGATACTGGACAGTCGGACAGCCGAGGATCTGGCGGCTTGGAGCCGAACGTGGGTGGAAGAGAGCGGCCGGCCGCGTGTCGGCGTGCGGCTGGAGAGCGACGGGGCGACAATCGAGCGCCTCGCGGTGCAGCAGGCTGACCCCGCGGAAGCGGGACGTCTCTGGAACCAGCGACTGGATCTGCGGCTGGGGTACGCCGGCGAGCCGCCGGAGACCCTGGAGGTTCACTTGCGAGACCCGGAGGCGGTTGTTGCCGAGGCGGTCGGGCGTCCGGCTCCCGACTACGTTCTGGCCAACGGCGGCGGCCTCGGTTACGGGCTCATGGCGCTCGACCCGCGCACGCGCGACTACCTGCTGGCGGAACTGCCGAGCATCGACGACCCGCTGACACGGGCCATCGGTTGGGTGTCCCTCTGGGAGTTGCTTCTGGAGGGTGAAGTCGACGCCGAGGCGTTGATCGATCTTGCCCGTCGCGCGCTGCCGGCGGAGACCGACGAGCAGAACATCTCACGTGGCCTCGGCTATCTGACCTCGGCCTACTGGCGCTACCTGACGCCGGAGCGCCGGACGGCGCTCGCGCCGGAGATCGAGGTGCTGCTGTGGCGCGGGACCACCGAGGCGGACAGCCGCAGTCTGGCCGCGGCCTGGTTCGGCGCCTACCGCAACGTGGCCCTCTCCGCGGACGCGGTGGCTCGTCTGGAGCGCATCTGGCGGGAAGAGGAAGCAGTGCCCGGCCTGCCGCTCGCCGAGCGGGACTTCACGGCGCTCGCCCAGGGGCTTGCGGTTCGGGGAGTGGTGTCCAGCGCCGAGATCCTCGCGGCGGAGCGAGACGGAATCGACAATCCGGATCGGCGTGCGGCGTTCGAGTTCGTGATGCCGGCGCTGTCCGGTGAACGCGCCGCGCGGGATGCTTTCTTCGAGTCGCTTGGCGATCCCGCCAACCGGGCCCGCGAACCCTGGGTGCTGACCGCGCTGGGCTTCCTGCATCACCCGCTGCGGGCGCGCGAATCGGAACCCTACATCCGGCCGAGCCTCGACCTCCTGGAAGAGATCCAGCGGACCGGCGATATCTTCTTCCCCCTGCGCTGGCTCGATGCGACGCTGGGTGGGCACCAGTCGGCGGGCGCGGCCGCCATCGTCGAGCAGTACCTGGCCGACCGCCCGGATCTCCCGCCCCGTCTCCGCGCCAAGGTGCTGCAGGCGGCCGACGGGCTTCTGCGCGCGGCCAGCATCGTCGACACGCCTCGGTGAACGCCAGGTCGCTTCCCCTGGGACAACGGGGGCACTACGTCATGGGGTGGTGTTGCGGTATTAGCGCAAGACCCAGTGGACGCCGGCGATGACCGTTGCCGCGTTTAGACCGAGGTTCTCTCCCCTGGTGCCCGCGTTCGAAGTGTGGTGGTTGCGGAACTCCAGAATAAGGCCGGGTCCGCGGGGAGGAACGGTGCGGACCCCAACCCCGTAGACGAGCTGGAAGTTGAAGACGCGGTCGACCTCCGGCACGTCGAGGGACGTCCATAGCAGTCCGGCGATTCCGACGACGTAGGGCGTCCACGGGCGGTCACGCCAGACGTGATAGCGGCCGCCGAGCCCGGCCAGGCCCGCGCTGACGGCAGTAGCCGGGCGGTCGTACAGCAGCAGCGTTCCCTCGCCGTAGATCTCGAGGTGGTTGGTCACAAAACGGCCGAGTTGCGGATGGAGAGCAACGAAACGGATGGGGCTCTCGGTCTTTCCGTAGCCGGGAATTGCGTAGCGCCAACCGTGGCCCCAGCCGGCGGCCAGGCTGCGCGTCCAGTTTCCGGCGGCCAGACGGGGCGTCTGGGCCGAGGCCGCATCTGGCCCGAGGGCCATCAGAAGAACAAGCGCGGCGACTCCTGCCCAGTGAAGGCAGTGGCGGCGGTCGAGGTAGGGCGCCACGGTCCACCATCATAGAGCGGCGTTCGATTACCATGTCTCCCGATGAGGCGACTGGTTCCCTGCGTGCTGCTCGTTGCCGCCTTCGTGTTGGCGGGGTCCGGGCGTGCGGTGGCCCATCCGGCCCCGTTCAGTTTCGTGGACGTCCGACTGGCGTCGCTGGAGGGCGGCGCGCCGGAGCTGGACGTGACCGTGGTGGTCCACGTCTGGGACGTCGCTTACGAGTTCGATCTGGACGATCCGGCGCTCGCGCTCAATCCCGACATCCTCCGCCCGCGCGGCGACCGGCTGGCCGCGATCATCACCGAGCGTCTCCGGATGCTGGTGGATGGGCAACCCATCACGTTGGACGGCTGGTCCGACCCCGAGCCGCTGCGCGAACGCCAATCGGTCCGTCTCCGCGCCCGTCACCGGCTCGACGACCGGCCCGGTTCGGTCGAGGTTTCGACGCAGTTGTTCCCGTACGACCCCAATCACCAGACGTTTCTGAACGTGTACGAGGACGCCGAGCTGATGACGCAGGCGATCTTGGGCGGGGAAGACACCAGCTACGAGTACTTCACGGGGACGCGCCAGGGCGTCTGGGCGGTCATGCAGCGCTTCGTGCCGTCAGGCGTTCACCACATCCTGATTGGCCCGGACCACATCCTCTTCCTGATCGGCCTCCTGCTGCTGGGCGGCCGGGTACGACAGCTCGTGCTCGTCGTGACCGCGTTCACGATCGCGCACTCGGTCACGCTGACCCTCGCCGTGCTCGAGATCATGACGCCCTCGGCCCGGATGGTCGAGCCCATCATTGCGCTCAGCATCGTCTACGTCGGCCTGGACAACCTGCTGTCGCGCGGCGGGAAGGACATGCGGGTCTGGATCGCCCTGGTGTTCGGCCTGATCCACGGCTTCGGATTCGCGAGCGTCCTGCGGGAGATGGGGTTGCCGACCGGTGCGATCGGCTGGTCGCTCTTTTCGTTTAATCTTGGCGTGGAGGTAGGGCAGCTCACGATCGTCGTCGTGGTTGCCGCGCTCCTGGGGGCGATCCGGGCGCGCAGTCCGATCGCGGGCCGGCGCCTGATGGTGGCCGGATCCGTCGCGGTTGCCCTGGCCGGCGCCTTTTGGTTCGTGGAACGGGTCTTTCTGTCGGGGGGAATCGTATGAGAGGGTGGAACATCGCGACCGCCCGGCTGATGGACGAGCGGACCCTGGACTGACCCATGCGATTGCTACAGCCGACCGTTCCGCTTCTTGCCGTCCTGTCCTTGGTTGTCGCCTGCGCGGTCGAGCCGGGTGAGGACAACCTGAAGACCTCGTTTGTCGAGCAGATCGAGGGCGTCGGCTCGGTAGACGGACTCGAACGGGAAGGGGACGCGATCCGCTTCATCGAGCGGCGCGCCGATGGCGACGACGTGTCGTGGCGGGTCACGATCGATTTCGCTTCCATCGCCCGGCCGGGTGGCGCGCCGGTGCAGGGGGCGATCAGCGCCTCGTGGTATGCGGACGGGCAGTTGATCGAACCGATCGGTACGATCTCACGGTTGCCCAATGCATTCCTGGAGGCGGGCATCGCGCAGGAGTGTTACGCGCTCTGGGACGAGAACGCGGCGGCGTGGGACTGGTGATCGGATTGCCGGCGGTAGAAGTGCCGGCGCGGGAGAGGACGCGATGACCTCAATGCACCTGAACGTGCCAGTTCAAGGACTGGCTCTAGCATCGGTGGCGGCCGTAATGCTGGCCGGTTGCGGGGCGGCGGAGGCCCCGTCGCCAGCCGAACCGGCGCCGGCCGACGAACCTGCCGTCTCATCTTCGCGCGCGGTCGAGGCCGCCGCGGCGATCTCGTTCACCGAGGGCCCGACGGTCGACGAGGCGGGGGCGGTCTACTTCACCGACCTCCGCGTCAACAGCCGGATTCTGAGAATGGACCCGGACGGGACGGTTACGACCTTCCGCGAGCCGAGCAACGGCGCCAACGGCCTCATCTTCGATGGTGAGTGGCGTTTGCTGGCCGCCGAGGCGGGTAACGGGGCGGACATCCCGCCCCGCATCAGCCGGACCACGATCGACACCGGCGAGATCGAGGTGCTGGCCGACGCGTTCGAAGGCCTGGGACTGCACCGGCCGAACGACCTGACGATCGACGGCCAGGGGCGCGTCTACTTTACCGACCGTCCCGACCTGGGCGTGCCGCCCGATCCGGACAAGACGAACGTGCACGGCGTCTACCGGATCGATCCCGACGGCACCGTCGCCCGCATCCTGACCGAGCCGGAGGTGCTTCGCCCGAACGGCATCGTCATCTCTCCTGACGACACCACGCTATACGTCATCGAAACCGAGCAGCAGGAAGGAGGCGCGCGCATGATCCGCGCCTTCGATCTGGCCCCCGACGGCACGGCGAGCAACAGCCGGGTTTTCCACGACTTCTACCCCGGGCGGAGCGGTGACGGCATGACCATCGACAGCGAGGGGAACCTCTACGTGGCCGCCGGACTCAACCGCCTGCGCGGGACCAGCGAGACGCTGGACACGGTCGCCGGCATCCACGTTTTCTCGCCGTCGGGAGAGCTGATGGAGCACATCCCGATCCCGGAGGACACGATCACGAACGCCGCATTCGGCGGCGACGACCTTCGCACTCTCTACGTCACGTCGGGTAAGACGCTCTTCCGCATCCGGACCGACATCACCGGCACGCGCCGCTAGCGGTCTGGCGCTAGCGCGCCCCGACGAAGGACTCGAACTGGCTCCACGGGACGGGATCTCCGTGGATTGGAACGATCGTTTCGACGTCGAAGCCGAACCTCTCGACCTGCCGGAACAGGCTGCGGTGATCGGCGTTCGGTTCTCGCGCGCCGGGCGCGCCGGGGCGCGGCGGATTGTAGATGTCCGCCTCGATCAGGATCCGCTCGTCCGGCAGGTACGCCATCAGCATCCCCTCCACGTGGCGGAGCGGATGGACGTAGCTGATGTGCATGCGCTGGGAGCCTGACTTGTCGGTCAGCCAGTAGTTCTCCCGGATCACTTCGTACTGGTAGCCCTCGGCCAGCTCGGTGGGCGGCCAGAGCGACACCATGTCAGGCAGCAGCGTCCGCGGGGCGTAGTTGAGCACGTCGCGGGTATAGAACTCGTGGTTCTGCCAGTGCGTGACGATAGTTGCCCCGATGTGCATGTAGGTGCGCAGTCCGCCGATGCTGTCGTGGTGCTGGTGCGTGTTGACGAGGAAGCGGATTGGCTTGTCCGGCACGAGGCGGACGACCTCCTCGATCACTGCGAGGCTGCGTGCCTCGCTGACCGGAGCCTCCACTACCGCAATGAAGTCGTCGAACTCCACCGCCACGCTGTTGTGCGAGCCGCCGCCCATCAGCCAGACGCCTTCGGCTAGCTCGTCGGTCTCGACCGTCATCGGGAAGGTGGCGTCCCGCACCGGGGAGGGCACCTCGACCGGGGCCATGCAGTCATCGCCGTTCACGGTGATGTCCGCCAGAGTGGCGTTGAACGCGTTATGACCGGCGTTGACGCTCTGCGTCTGGAAGTTGTCGTCCCACCCCTGGTGGTGATGCCAGCCGGTGGGAAACCGGATCCCGTCTCCGACGTCAATATAGCTGGCGTTGGTGAACTCGTGTTCGTAATTCATGTTGCCGAGCACCGGATCGCCCACCCAGGTGTGAATCCGCTGCAACAGGTTCTCGCTGTTGATGGTGGCGTCGACGCGGTATTTGTCCATCACCGTGATCGAGACGATCCACATCTTCTCGGGCCGCACCGTGACGCCGTCGCGTCCCATCTCCCCGAGCTCCCAACGCCACGTGGCATGCGGGTTCGCCCCCGGCTTCTGCGCCGCCTTCAGGAAGCCGTGGGGGTTGATCCACATGTCGAGCTGCCAGCGCTCGGCGTCCTCCGGGAGGGCGGCGACCGGCTCTCCATCGGTGCCGTCGCGTGCCCAGCCGTGCATGCCGTTGACGTCGAAGTGCTGGCGCGTTTCCTGCTGAATCGGGGTGCCACCCAGCCAGCCGAGGCCCCACCGCCACGATGCCGGAGCGAACCCCGGTTCGCGGTCGAACGCCTCGGTCAGGGTGCCGGCGTCCCAGTTCATGGTCCGCACGTAGTTTGGCCACGGGCCCATGCGGGGCCAGTCCACTTCGTAGCCATGGTGCCGCTGCTGACCCACCATGCCGCCGTAGTCGACCGTGCCGGCGATGGTCACGCAACGGACGTTGTCCGTTCCGATCGCCTCGCGCGCGGCGCGGAGGATGGGTTCGGGGTCCACGAAGCCGGGGGCGAATTCCTGGGCCGTGGTGTTGGTCACGGCAAGGCCGCCTGCGGCTATCAGAATAGCGGCGAGGGCAGCGAACATCCGGGGCTGTTGGCGCATCGGATCCTCCTGATTCCCGACACTGTATCAGGAGTGGTGGCGGTGCTATGCTCGGGGCGCGACCGGCGGAAGACCGGGCGGCCGCGGCAACGGAAGGAGCAGGAATGAAGACGGTACAGAAGCTGACGCTCGACGACGCGCGCATCATCATGGACGGGGCGGAGGCGAAGGCGCGCGAAATCGGCGTCGACATGGATATCGCGATTACGGACGACAACGGCAGCCTGCTGATGTTCCACCGGATGGACAACGGGCGCATCACCAGCATCGACGTGGCGATCAGCAAGTCGTTCACGGCGGCGGCGGCACGGCGATCGACCCGTGCATACGGCGAGGTGAGCGGCCCGGGTGGGCCGGCGTTCGGCATCCACGTCAGCAACCAGGGGCGATTCATGATCGTGGCGGGCGGGCTGCCGCTTTTCGTCGACGATCAGATCGTGGGTGGCGTTGGCTGCAGTTCCGGCACGCCGGACCAGGACGAGGTGGTGGCGCAGGCGGGGATCGACGCGTTCCTGGCCAGCCTGGGGTAGCACGATGCGCCGCGCGCGCGGCGGCGGCCGGTTCCGCGCGCTGCTCGCGGCGGCGGCGAGTTCGGTGCTCGTGCCGGCTGCGGGCCCGCTGCTGATCGCAGCGGGGGGAGCCGGCTGCGGCGGTGCGGGTGAACCGGGGCCGGAGGCGCGGGATGAGTCGGCGCCGGTGGCTGTCGGCGCACCCGAGGGCCCCGAACTGGCCAACGACGCGTGGCGGATCGTCAGAATGGCGACCGCGCACGGGATCTTCACGATCGAAGTGGAAGTGAACGACCCGGAGACCGGCGCTGAAGTCGCGCGCGAGTTGATCGGCCCGCTTGAGGGAAGCTACGACGAGGTGCTCGTCTACATCTACCGGCCGGGCGAGGCCACGGGTGGCAACCCTCCCGTTAAGCGGGTGCAGTGGACGCCGAGTGGCGGCTACGACGAACTGGACTACGGAGGAAGCGAGCCATGACACGACGCGCACGGACGACTTGGTGGGGATTGACGGCCGCGGCGCTGGCGGCGGCGGCGATCGCCTGCGGCGAATTGGGTCCGTCCGATGGGCCGGCGGACGGCATCGCCCTCGACCCGGACGATATCGGCGGCGTTGTGACGAGTGGGGCCGGCCCGGAGGCGGGCGTCTGGGTGGTTGCCGAGACGACCGATCTTCCAACCCGCTTCATTCGGATCGTGGCCACAGACGATCAGGGGCGCTACGTGCTGCCCGACCTGCCGGCGGCGACCTACGACGTTTGGGTGCGTGGCTACGGCCTGGTCGACTCGGACCCGGTTGCCGCGCAACCGGGCGCCCGACTCGACCTCGATGCCACGGTCGCGCCGGATCCGATCGCTGCCGCCCATGTCTATCCCGCCGCCTGGTGGCTCTCGATGATGCACTTGCCGGAGGGCGAGCAGTCGCAGCAGGAACTGGGAAGTCGCGTCACCGGGTGTCTCAATTGCCACCAGGTAGGCAATCAGGCGACCCGCGAGATTCCCGGGAGCATTCTGGCCAACGCCGATTCCCACTTCGATGCGTGGGATCGACGGGTCGCGATGGGGCCGATGGGGTCGTCCATGGCGGGCATGTGGCGCGGCTTGGGGGATCAGCGCGAGATGTTCGCCGACTGGACCGACCGCATTGCGGCGGGGGAGGTGCCGGCACAGACGCCGCCGCGTCCGACGGGCGCCGAACGGAACATCGTCGTCACGCTCTGGGACTGGGGGACCGAGACCGACGGGCGGACCGACAGCGCGCCGTCCGACGTCCGAGACGGGACAGTGAACGCGAACGGCCTGGTGTACGGCGTCGTTCAGCCGAGCGACATCCTGGCCGTGATCGATCCAGTGGAGCACCGCGCGTTCAACATCCCGATTCCATCGAGCGCGCCCCGCATCCTGACTGACACGCCGACGTCGCCTTACTACGGCGACGAGCCGATCTGGGCCCGTTCCGCCGACCCGCGAAGTGTCGCCATGGACGGCGACGGGCGCGTCTGGCTGACCGGACGGGTGCGCGGACCGGACGAACAACCGTCGTTCTGCACGGACGGCGACAACCCGTTTGCGGCGTACTTCCCGATCGAGGTGGGGACGCGGCAGGTCTTCCTGTACGACCCGCCCACGGAGACGTTCAGCGAGATCGACACCTGCTACTCGGCCGACCATAACCAGCTCGGCCACGACGAACGCTTCTACTATGGCTTCCGTGAGGGCGTGGGCTGGATTGACGTCGAGCTGTGGGACGAGACGGGTGACGTCGAGGCCTCCCAGGGGTGGTGCCCGACCGTCATCGACACGAACGGCGACGGCGTCATCACGCCGGGCTGGACCGAGCCGGGCGAGCCGGTCGACCCATCGCGCGACCACCGCATCGCCTACGGCTGCTACTCACCCGCGGTCAACGCAGCGGATGGCAGCGTCTGGTGCTCGGACAACGGCCGTGACGACAACACCCTCGTCCGCCTGGAGCTCGGTGACAATCCGCCGGAGAGCTGTATCGCGGAGGTGTACATGCCGCCTCCGACCGCGGCGGATCCCCAGCCGTACGGAAGCGGCGGACTCCACATAACGCGCGACGGCATCATCTATCAGGACTGGCGGGGCAGCGGCCACTTCGCCGCGTTCGACCGAAGCGTCTGCAGCGTGACGAACGGACCGACCGCGACGGGCCAGAGCTGCCCGGAGGGATGGACGCTCCACCGGATGGAGAAGCCGACCTACGAGAATGCGACGATGCCGATCAATTCGGACGAGAGCTATCTGACGCAGATCGACCACCACGACGTGCTCGGCTTCGGGCCGGAGACCCCGGTCTACGGCGTCGTGAACACCGACTCGCTCGAGGTGTTCATTCCCTCGACCGGCGAGTTCGTCACGCTGCGGGTGCCGTATCCGCTCGGATTCTTCTCCCGTTCGTCAGTCGGCCGGATCGACGATCCGGCGACGGGCTGGAAGGGGAAGGGGCTCTGGTCGAGCTATTCGAACTACGCCGCCTGGCACTTGGAAGGCGGCCCCGGGACTCTGCAGAAGGCAGTCAAGTTCCAGGTTCGCCCCGATCCGCTGGCGAAGTAGCGCGAGGCGCACGCCAGGGCGCGCTAGCCGCCGAGGGGGAGGATGAAGCCCCAGCCCTCGTCGATCCGTTGCTGCAGCCGGGCGGCGCCGTCGCCGATGCCGCAGATGACGCGATCCTGCGCCTGGCAGATCTCGCGCACCCGGGTGAACGTCTCTTCCACCTCCGGATGGTTCTCGGGTCCGGGGGCGGGTCCGAGACCGAGGTCGATGCTCATGTCACCCGGCACTACCATGATGGCGCTCACCGCCGTCTGCAGGATGGCTTCCAGGTTGGCTACCGCCTCGGCGGACTCGATCATGGCCACGACGAACAACTCGCCGTCCGGGTTGAGGGGCCAGACGTCCGCCTTCGCGTAGTACTCGCCGGCATCCGCGACTTGCCAGCGCCGGATCGCTCCGCCCGGTCCCCAACCGCGTTCACCTCGCGGCTCGGGCTGTGCGGCGTCCCGGGCGGGCGGATAACGGACCGCGCGGACCAGCCGGTCCGCCTCTTCCGCGGTGTCGACATGCGGCACGATGACCCCGAAGCCGCCCAGATCGAGCACCTGCTTGATCGCCCACTTGAAGTCCTCGTCGCCGTCCATCGGGATCCGGACCATTGGCGTCAACGTCATCCGGCCCGTCTCGTCGCGATCCTGGTCCATCTCCTCCAGCACGCGGTCGATCCGCTCGCCCGAGAAGGCGGAGTGCTCCATGTCGACGAAACGCCAGTCCTGGTTGGCGATGGCGGGCCGTCCGTCCTCGATAGCCTCGATCACCTTGTTGAGGCGTACCTGCGGCTGGGCGACGCCCATGTCCGCTCCGCAAGCGGTTGACACCGCTCCCCCCAGTGCGACGGCCAGTACCGGAAACCACCACTTCATCAGCTTGCGGCCTGTCGAATACGTCATTCTCTGGGTCCTCCTGTTCAACCTGGCGGCTCGCGAGCCGCCACTTACGCCGGGAGCGGCGGCATGCGCGGCCCCGGCGTCGAGAAAATCATCTCGGTGATTGCCTTGATGCTGCGGTTGCCGTAGCGGAACGGGACGATCAACCTCAGCGGCGCCCCGTGCCTCGGCGCGATCGGCTCGTCGTTCATCAACCAGGCCAGCATCACCTGCGGGCGCCGCAGCGTCGTCATCGGCTCGTCCACGTAGAAACGGTCCGACCCGACGAACCGGCAGTAGTGAACTCCCGGGACAAGGCCCAGCATGTCGGCGAAGTCGCTGAAGCGGACGCCGGTCCACTTGACGATGCCGCGCGGGTTCGGCGCCCCGCATTGCAGCAGGAAAGTACGGGAGACGATCGGCAGCGCCTCGATATCCGAGAAGCGCAGCGTCCCGGCCAGCCTGCCGAGGCCGCGCGTGTCCACCTTGATTTGCATCCGGCGGTAGTCGAAGTCGATCTGGGGAGTCTGGCGACCCTCGGTGCGCCACAGAGCAGGGTCGCTGATGGGGCCCGCGGCGCTCTCCGGATGCTCGGGCGCCGACCCGTCCGGATTGAGGGGTAGCGGCGCCGGGAATCCGTCGCGCAGGGGCCGTTCGACAAGCTGGTCCGGCCAGTCCTCCTGCGCGCCGGCCTGACCGGCATGCGCCCTCGTGGGGTGGACAACGCCCAGCGATAGCCCCGCGAGGGTGGAACCCGAAATGGAGATTGCCTTGCGTCGCGAGATGGCCATGGCCGCCCCTCCTGGTTTGCCGCCCGGATCGCACGCATTCTATCCCGCGGTGGAGCGGTGGCAAGGGGAATAGGCAATCGATTCCGGCGGTGGTAGAATCGCCGGACAGCGGTCAAGGGGAGGGTGTGCCGTGTTCTGGATTCTGGCACTGATGACGGCGACGCTGCAGCCCGCGTCTCCCCAGCTCGATTTCGAGTTCTACCGCACCCGAGTGGAGCCGATTTTCCTGGAACGGAAGGAAGGCTTCACGCGTTGCGTCGTCTGCCACACGGAGGGATCGGCCGGCTTCCTGCAGGAACTCGAGTCCGGTGCGGACATGTGGACGGAGGAGCAGTCACGCGCCAACTTCGAGTCGCTCATGCGCTTGGTCACGCCGGGCCAGCCAACGGAGAGCCGGCTCCTGATGCATCCGCTCGAACCAGCCGCTGGCGGAGACGAGTTCCACAATGGCGGGCGGCAGTTCAGTTCGCAGGAGGATCCGTGGTTCGTAACCCTGTCGGAGTGGGTGAACGGCGCCACGTTACAGTAGGCGCCATGGCAGGCCGAGCGGTCGTGAGCGTGTGAGCGAACGCAGCAACGGCGACACAAGCACAGGAGAGGCAACAGAATGGCAACGACGACATCCCGGTGGATCGGACTTGCGGCGGCGGCCGCGGTCGTCGCGTTGGCGTTCGCGCCGGCGGCGTCGGCGCAGACCGTCCGGATCATCCAGACCAACAGCGCGGGTGACAACGTCCACGTGATCGATCCGACGACCAACCAGGTGGTAGGCGAGATCAAGGGAATCGAGCGCGCGCACGGCGCGGTTCCGTCGCCCGACGGCAAGCTGCTGTACGTGGCGAACGAGTCCGACGACACCGTCGACATCGTCGACATGAGGTCGCTGGAAGTGATCGAGAAGGTCCCACTCAGCGGCCGCCCAAACAACATTGCGATCACGCCGGACGGGAAGAAGGTGTACACGGCGATCGCACAGGCGCCGGGCGCCCTCGACGTGATGGACACGTCGACCAACGAGATGATCGCGACGATCTCGGTCCATGGCGGCGTTCACAACACGTACGTCACGCCCGACGGCAAGTACGCGCTCGCCGGCATGATCGGTGCGCGGAACCTGACGGTGGTGGACACCGAGGCGGACCGGCCGGTCTGGACCACGTACTTCGACCGCGGCATCCGGCCGATGGCGATGGACGTCAACCCGGACGGCTCGACGCGGTACGTCTATGCGCAGCTTTCCAACTACAACGGCTTCGCGGTCATCGATTTCGCGACCCGCAAGGAAATCAAGCGGATCGAGTTCCCGACCCTTCCAATGGACGAGCAGACGCCGGGCCATGGCGGCAACACGGCGCATGGCCTCGGGGTCACGCCGGACAACCAGTACCTGGTGGCGAACTCCAGTCTGAACAGCAGCGTCTACGTCTATACGATCCCCGACCTGGAACTGGTCGGCGGCGTTCGCGTGGGCCACTCGCCCAACTGGATCACCATCACGCCGGACAGCAAGATCGCCTACATCTCGATCTCGGGTGAGAACCGCGTCGCGGCGGTCGACATCCAGAGCGTAGAGGTGGTGGCTGACATTCCGACCGGCGGCCAGGTGCCGAAGCGGAACGCCACCGTCGTCCTGGATCAGTAGCGCCCGGATCGGTTCGGATGCGCGTTGCCGCTTTCCTCCGCGGCGCGACCATGGCAGCCTGTGGTGTGGCGGGAGCCGCGTTCGCCCTGAAGATCCTGCCGACGTCTCCCGTCACCGCGCAGGATGGCATCTACGCCGATGCCCAGGCGGATGCCGGAGAGGCACTGTACGAGGAGCAGTGCACCGTCTGCCACGGCGAGTTGCGCGCCATCGTTCCGGAGATGGCCGCCCTGCTGGGTGACCACACTTTCCGGAATAACTGGCGAGGCCGCTCGCTCGGTGAGATGTTCGAGTACATCCAGGAAACCATGCCGCAGGATGCCCCCGGGACCCTGACTGCGGAGCAATCAGCCGCCATCGTCGCCGCCATCCTCCGGGGCAACCGTGTTGCCGCGGGGGAGACACCCCTGTCCGACGATCCGGCGGCGCTTCACGAGATTCCATTCGATCCCTAGGACGCCGAAATGGGCCGGCCTGGAGGCCGGCGCACCGTAGTGAAGCCGGTCGTCAGCCGAACAGCAGATTGACGATTGCCGTCGCGGCCAGGATGCCTGCGGCGTCCGCCAGCAGGCAGGCTGGCAGTGTGTGGCGCGTCTGCCGGACGCCGATCGCGCCGAAGTAGACGGCCAGCGTATAGAACGTGGTTTCCGTGCTGCCGTAGATCGTGCTGGCGAGATAGCCGATCAGGGAATCGGGGCCGTACGCGGTCAGTGTTTCCGACGCCACTCCCAGCGCGCCGGATCCGCTGAGCGGCCGGAGCAGCGCCACCGGCAGCACTTCCGCCGGGAGTCCAACGAGGCCGGTGATCGGTCCCAGCACCCCTACCAGCGCATCGATCCCGCCCGCGGCGCGGAACATGCCGACCGCGACCAGTATCGCCACCAGGTAGGGAATGATCCGCAGCGCGACGTCGAACCCCTGTCTTGCTCCCTCCACCAACGCGTCGTACACCCGAACCCGCCGCACCCAGCCGTAAAGCACGAACGCCGCGACGATCGCCGGCAACATCCAGAACGAGGTGATGCCGCGGATGGCCTCCGTCAGCGGTTCGGCGCCCAGGCGCGACAGCAAATCGCGTGCCGCCAGAGCCAATACGACGAGCCAGAAGCCCCGCGCGGCCCAGACGCGTGCCGGCGCCCGTTCCGGCGGTAGTGGAGGTTCGTCCACGGCGGCGTCGCCGGCCGGGTCGGCCACCGCGTTCAGCGCGGCGCCGCCTTCGGTGAGGGCGTCCGTGGCGACTGGAGGCGGCTCGCTACGCTGATAGCGTGGCAGTCGCGCCAGGAGGATCGCGGCGGTGATTCCGACCACCGTTGCCATCCCGCTGGCGAACCACGTGGTGGCGACGATTCCCGCCGGGTCGTTCGAGCCGAGGGCGGCGCGGACGCCGATCATCCCCGTCGGCAGCAACGCAAGCCCCGCGGTGTTGATCGCCAGGAACAACGTCATGGCGTTGGTCGCCGTCCCGGGACGGCTGTTCAGTCGGTCCAGCTCCTGGATCGCCTTGATGCCGAATGGCGTCGCGGCGTTTCCCAGCCCCAGCATGTTGGCCGAGATGTTCAGGATCATGGCGCTGATTGCCGGATGATCCGCCGGGATTTCGGGAAACAGCCGGCGCATCACCGGCCGGACCACGCGCGCGAGGGCCGACATCACCCCCCCCTGTTCGGCGACGCGCATCAGTCCGAGGAAGAAGGCCATCACGCCCACGAGTCCAATCGCCAGTTCGACCGCGCTTCGCGCGGACGTGACGATGGAACCGGTCAGCGCTTCCATCCGGCCGGTTGCCGCCGCAATGAGAACCGAGAGCAGCGTGACCGCGACGAAGAGGGCGTTCAGCATGGGAACTCACGCGCGGGCCGGCAGCCAGCCCGCCGGAGCGAATGGTATAGCAGTCGCTTCTCCAGCAGATCGCGCAAGAAGGTCGCGTGCCCGTCAGGGCCCCGAGACTTTCCGATCCGGCCGGTGTCCAACAATGAGGGGGGCACCGGCCCGAGCAGGCCCGCTGGGAGTTGCGCCGGCGCGCCCGCAAGGGCGCGCCAGCTTGCGCAAACGCGCGAGGCGTGCGACGCTTGCAGCGGGACGACGCTTCCGGGTCCAACGCGAGGACGAGCGAATGCGCACCACGTCGGCAGTCGAGTGGTCGGGCGTCACCACGGCGGAATCGTCGCTGGTCGAGCGGTGCGTTGCCGGCGACGAGGACGCCTGTTCCGAACTGGTCGAAACCCATCAGGGGATGGTGTTCCAGTTGGCGTGCGCGCTGCTGGGCGACCGGGAGGAGGCGCTCGACCTGTCCCAGGAGGTATTCCTGCGCGTCTTCCGGACGCTCCGCACCTTCCGCGGCGATGCCGCGTTGCGGACCTGGATCTACCGGATCACCATCAACCAGGCCCGAAACCGGCGGCGCTGGTGGGCGCGGCGCGGGCGCATCTCCCAGGTGTCCCTCGACGAAGCCTACGCCGAGACTAACGGCGAGCCGGCGGCTCCGAACGGAACGTGCGCCGATGTCCGCCTCGAGCGCCGGCGTCTTGCGGATCGGATGCGCGCGGCCATCGCGACGTTGCCATTCGATCAGCGGACCGCCGTGATCCTGCGCGAGCTGCACGGCATGCGCTATCAGGACATCGCCTTCTCGCTCGATGTTTCCGTCGGCGCTGTCAAGTCGCGCCTCGCGCGCGGGCGGGCGGCGCTTCGCCGCGCACTCAAGGAGGTGCGGCCATGCTGACCTGCTGGTTCAATCGGCGACGGCTGGCGGCGTACCTGGACGACGAATTGTCCATCCCTCGCCGGATCGCGGTGGACCACCACCTGGCGGACTGCCCGGGTTGCGCCCGCGTGGCGAGGAGGGAGCGCGCCCTCAGCCGGGCGGTTAAGCGGGCGGCGGGCGAACCGATCGACGCGAAGTACGCGGAGCGTCTTCGCGCATCGGGCAACATGGTGCTCAGCCGTGTCGCGGCCGAGCGGGAGGTGGCGCGTACGGCTGGCGTCCACCGTCTGGCGGAGTATCCGCATCTGGTCTGGGCGGCGGGTGCGGCCTGTGCGGTGACGCTTGTCTGCGCCCTGCTGGCGACGAGCATTGTCGGCTCGGTACCTCAGCCCGGCTCCCTTGCCGCGCGGCTGTTGTCGCTCTCGAACCCAGGCTCGAACGAGAATCCCCTCGGTCTGCGGACCGGCATGGTGACGCCGCAGCTGAGTCCCGACGCCCTGCTGTTGTCGCGGCCCGATCCGATCCCGCTGCCGGGGCATCCCACCGGGGTGACGTTCGCGCTCGTGCTGACGCAGGAGGGGACCGTTTCCGTCCTGGAGGTGCTCGACTCGAGCGGAGCGGAGCCTCCCAGTTGGGCCGGCCTGGTCGGGTCCGCGGCCGGCTCGCGGTTCGTGCCGGCGGAATACCGCGGCGCCCCGGTCGCGGTCAATATGGTCTGGGTGGTCGAAGAGGTGACCATCCAGGGTGATATGGCGGCCGACCTCGGGGCCGTTCCCGCGTCGCCGGCGGCGTGATCGACGCCGTCACCGCGCGCCGGCGGTCGACGTGTTGTTCATCCCGTCCGTGGCGCGCACCACCAGCCGATCGAGTTCGTCCACCGGCAGGGTGACGTCGAACTGTTCTTCGCGGCCATCCGGAATCCCGTCGATCGGGTAGATCGCTTGCCACGACTCCGCATCGAGCGTGTATTCCACGCGCGCGACGGCGGACTGCGCATCCGTGACGGTGACACGGACCACGGTCTCGCCACCGGCCGGCCCGTCCGTCGCAGCCACTTCGATCCTCGGCGGCGTGTTGTCGACATCGAACGGCGCCGTATCCCGCGTGGCGGTAAGCGCGTTCGCCGGGGCGTTGGCCGTAGCGTCGGAGGCGACTATCCGCACCACATACGTCCCGTCGGGCGTTGACGTGGTGTCCCACGTGAAGAGCCGGTCGGCCAGGTTCCGGGCGAGGACTCGCCAGGTGTCTTCCGTTTCAGCCCGGTACCGCACTTCGTAGCGGAGTGCGTCGTTGTTCGGGTCGGATGCTTCCCAGGCGAACGCCTGCAGGCCCTTGCGGTAAACCTGGCGGCCGAGCGGCGTCCCGATTGACGCCGCGCCGCCGTTCGGCTGCGCCGCGGGATCCCGGCCGCCATTCAGGCCGGCGATCGGCGGATCGCCTGCCGTCGCGGTCTGCTGGTAGACGCGTCCGGGTGCGTGCAAGGTCAGCCGCGTAATCTCCGGCGCGAGGTTGCGCGGGAGATAGGCGGCGGTGACGGAGCGCAGAATCGGCGTCTCACCCGATGCGCGCAGTTCGGCCCGCCATTGCAGGTAGCGCGCCCGGGGACTCGTGATCGCCGCGCCATCCGCTGCGTCATAGGGTTCGGACCACGCGCTCCACGTGTCCCCCGGAGTCGCCGTGTTGCCGGAGCGGGTCTGCAGCCGGATGCTGCCGCCCTCCGGCGTGGTGGCGCGCCAGCGGATCACTCCCCACGTCGCTATCGTCTCCGCGTCATGGACGGCGGAGAGATAGCTGCCCGTGCCGGCCAGTGTCGGCGCCATCCGGTAGACCGCCCCCGGGTTCGCGGTGGTCCAGGCAATGCGTCCGTCCGGCTCGGTGGCGAATCCGGTTACCTGCTGCGCCTCGGCGGTAGTGAGCAGGGTGGTGGTGGGCGGTTCGCCCACAACGCGGAAGAGCTTGCCGTCCGGGCCGGTGCCGATGACGATGCCGCCGCCCGCATCGTGCACCGCGTCGTAGGGCGTGGCCTCGGTCGAGTCCCAGACGATGTCCCAGACCCCATCCGGGGCGATCCGGTACACGGCCCCGCCGGGGCCGGCGTTGCCGGTCCCCCCGGCGGAGCTGGCGGAGATGACCGCCGTTGCCGCGGTGGCGGCGCTCGCCACGGCGCCGGGGGACGATGCGCCGCCGGCGGTCTCGGAGGCCTGGCCGGCTGCGGTGACCAGCATCACGCCGTCGTCACTCTCGCGGATCGACACGATCTCCTCACGTCCGGAGTCGAGCAGGACGAAAGCCTCTCCGTCGGCATCGATCCGGAACAGGTGCCCTGGCGAGCCGGCGCCGGCCAGCAGGCGTCCCGCCGAATCGATGGCAAGGGCGCGGACATGCGTCGCGCCCGTGTCGTAGAAGAGCGCCGCCGTTCCGTCAGGCGCTACCCGGTAGATGCGTCCCGGGTTGCCGGTACCGACGAACAGCGTTCCGTTGGACTGCGTGGCCAAGGCCCACACGTACGTCTCGTCCGGGTCGAACCAGTTCCGGGTCGAACCGTTCGCGTCGATGGCGAGGACCTGGCCGTCGGGCGACGTCGCGGCATACACGCCGCCGTCACCGTCAGGCGCGAGCGCATGCACATCGAATCCACTGTCCCGCCACGGCGTTTCCGCGCTGCCATCCGCATCGATCCGCCGGATCAGACCTCCGGTCTCGTCGCCCGATCCGCCTGCGATCCAGAGCACGTCGCCGGCACGCACCACCGTCCAGAGAAACGGCGCGTCCGCGTCGTGGATGGTCTCGGCGCCCGGACCGATCCGCAGGCGCCCGTCGGCATCGATGGAGATGTTCTCCGCATCTCCTTCCAGGAACTCCTCTTGCGTCGATACGCTCCAGAAGACCGGCGACGCGGCGTGGGCGGCGAACGCCGCGAAGACGGCGAGGAGCAAAGCGACTGGGCCGGCCGCGCGGTGGCTCATCCCGACCCGGCCGGCTCGACGGTCAGCGTGATCAGGCGAGAGCCGGAAACGACGTGGCCCGTCGGCACGTCCCACTCGCCGAGCGTGGCTTCAGTGAGCGGCGTCACGTCGCCGCCGGCGCGGTCGCCATCAAGAACGGCGCGCACCGACGAGGGGAGCGCCACCTGCGGCTGGCCGCGCACCACGGCGCCCGGCCGTGCCGCGAGCAGTTGCACGTAGAAGCGGTCCTGCTGGCGGGTCCGGTTCAGCGCACGGATCAACTGCGTTATCGAACGGGCTTGCTGTGGCTGCCGGCCGGCGGAAGCGTCGCGGGTCTGGAGAGTCTCCGCGTCCGCCACCAGGATCTGCACCCGGCCGGTCAAGTCGCGAGGCAGTCTTACGCTGACGGTCTCGACGATCAGCTCGCCCTCCGCGGTGCGGGCCGAGACCGTGACGGGCAGCGTGTCGCCCGCCCGCGGGCGGGGCGCATCGACGCGTACCCGCTCCAGCCGCGCGGTGCGGGGCGTTTCCCGCGTAGTGATGCCGAGTTCGATGCGGTCGAGCTCCACCGGCAGGAAGCGATTGCCGAGCAGCGTCGAGAGCGGCGCCGCGGCCGACACGGCGGCGCTGAGAGCGGCCCCGTTGCCGGCATAGACGTTGTGCAGCCGGATTGGGTCATGCCCGTCCCGGAGATGTATGGCGCCGGTAACCTCCAGCGTGCTGGCGGACGACAGGTCCTCCGTCCACGACAGCAGCGTGTTGAGCAGTCCGGTCAGCGCAAGCGTCGGCGTGAAGAAGGGGTCCTCGATCACTTCGAACGCGAAGGACTCGGTCAACTCCCGGTCCGCCGCGGCCAACGTGACGTCGATCGGAATCAGGGTCGGTCCGCCGCCCAAACTGCCGTAGATCCCGGTCGACCGGTCCTGATCGATGGTACCGACGGTGTCGCCGATGGCGGTGATCTTCGACGAGATCGCCAGGCTGGGCAGCACCGTGGTGACGCGGGCGCGCGTCATCGGCAGCGACGCGCGGCCCAGGTTGTAGAAGGGATGGCCGAAGGCATAGACACGGTCCTCGTCGACCATCGTGACGGTGCCGGTGCCGGTCATCGCGAAGTCGCCGCGCATCAATGTCGCCCCGACCGCGTCGCCCGGTTCGAGCGGCGCCCCGTCGCCGTTCGATTGCGTGGCCGCGCCCGCCGCGGCTCCGCCGATGGTGGTGACGAAGCCGCTGCCATCGAACGCGCTGGCCCACAGGTCGATCACTTCCGGGACGAATCCGCTCAGGAGCACTGGGGTCGCGATAGGCTGGAGCTGCGTGCCCAGCCGCGCGGCCTCGCCGGCGTTCAGACCCGTGGCGCGGACATCGTCCGGCCGCCCGGCGAACGGTTCGGTCCGCGCAAACGCCCGCCTCATGGCGGCCGCCAGATGCACGCGGTCACCGTCCGCGAAAGCAATGGCCGACGCGCGCCGCCGCGCCACCTGCATCGGCGTGGCGTCGGTGGCGACCATCTCTCCGATCGGCGTGATGCCGGCGATGGGTTCCTTCGCGAACGATCCGAGCGAGTAGGAAAGCGCTCCCGCCAGTCGTTCGTCGAAATAGACCGGGCTGCCGCTCATTCCCTGGATGACGCCAGTCTCGGCGAGCGGCCCGCCATCGAGGCGCACGATGATGAGCGATCGCCGGGGGCCCATCACGTTGTTGATGACGCCCAGCACCTCGACACCGAATTCCTCGCGCGCCGTGCCGCTGAAGACAGTGACGCCGACGCCCCGCATTCCCGGCTCGATCTCGTCGAGATCGATGCGTGGGGTGGCGGCGGGCAGGGCAGCTACCGCCAGCAGCGCGGCGACGACCATGCCGCCTGCCACGCTGGCGGCGTGCGGGACGCGGGCTGGTTGCGGTCTCATCGGTTGCCCGATGCCTCCGCTATTCGGAGGCGAGGTCGCGCAGGTAGTTGATGACGTGCCAGATCTCGTCGTCGGTGATCCGGCCTTCCCAGGCGTCCATGTCGTACTTCGGGGGCACGCCCTCGCGAATGACCTTGTACATCGCGGCGTCGGTATCGCCGTGATCCCACTGATCGTCGATCAGGTTGGCCGGCCGCGAACCCGCCGGCGCCGCCATCCCGCGTCCGTCTCCCCGCATGCCATGGCAGGAGCGGCAGAAGCGCCCGTAGACCTGCCGTCCGGCCGCAATCGACTCGTCCGTCGCCTCGACCGGGTTGTCCTGGGCGGCGGTGGTGGTCGCCGCGGGGGCATTCGCCGCCGCGAGCGGGGCCGATGACGCGGCCACCAGGATCAGGGCGAACGCCGCGCAGAGGGCGGCCAGAACAAGCACCTTACGCGTCAGATTGGACACGATCACGCCTCCTCGTTACCGGACGGACTCGCTGTAAGACTACACCGCACCGGTCCCGCTCCGCCAGCCGCCCGCGTTCAGGATCGTGTAAGTTGACCCCCTTTCGGAGGCCGGGGTACACTGCGCGCCGAGGCATCGGGCACAGTCTGTACGGAGGAGTCGACCAATGCGTGTACTGAGCGTGTTCGTGGTGTTGCTGCTGGGCGCCGTTCCGGTAGCTGCGCAGCAGGATCCCCCGCCGGAGGCGTCGGGAGATTTGGCCGAGGTGATGCGCAGCATCCTGTTCCCCAATTCCAACATCATTTTCGACGCACAGTCGGCGGATCCGGGCGCGCCGGTGGAGGCGGCGGCGGGGGATTCGACGACGGCACGCTTTTCCGGCATCTACACCGGCTGGGAGCAGGTGGAGAATGCCGCCATAGCCCTGGCGGAGTCGGCCAACCTGATCACGTTGCCGCGCCAGTGCGAGAACGTCGATGACGATCCGGCCCGCAACGGCGAGCCGGTTCCCATTGAGCGGGACGATTGGAAACAGCACACCGCGCGACTGCGCGAAGTGGGTCTGGCCGCGGCCGAGTGGGCGCGCCGCCGGGTATATGACGAAGACGAAGTGCTGTTCATTACGGGCGACGTCGCCGAAGCCTGCTCCAACTGCCACAGCGTCTATCGCGACAGTTATACGGATCCGCCGAAGGCGCGCTGCGTTCCCTAGCATCAACGCGATACTTCCCAGTTCCGCAGCGTTCCGAGAACACCCGACATGCGTGATCTCTTCGAATGGGCTGGCGCCCTGGAGTCGAGCGTGGCTCTCCGGGAGTCGCTCAATGCCTATCCGATCATGCTGACTTCGCATGTCATCGGCATGTGCATGTTCGCCGGTCTGATCCTGATGATGGACCTGCGCCTCGCCGGCATCGGCAACTTCAACAGCTCGGTCACCGACGTGCAGCGCCGCCTCTTCCCCTGGCAGATGCTGGGCTTCGCCATCAGCATCGTGACCGGTCTGCTGCTCCTCTACAGCGACCCGATGCGGTTCTATACGAATTTCTACTTCTGGATGAAGAACCTGCTGCTCGTGCTGGCGGGCCTCAACATGTGGTACTTCCACGCGACTACGTACCAGTCGGTGTCGCGCTGGGACAATGACCGGACGCCGCCGCCGGCCGCGCGAATGGCGGGCGCCCTCTCAATTGCGTTCTGGGCATCAATCATCGTCGTCGGCCGGATGATCGCCTACGCCGACCTCGTACCGCAGTGGTGGAAGGATCTGAACCTCTAGGGTTTCACCACGGACTCCCAGGGCAGGAGCAGGCGCATGTCACTCGAACCGTTCTTCTTCTGGATGCAGGAACACGCGTTCAGCGCGTACATCCTCAACAACACCTGGTTCGCGCCAATCGTGCAGGTAATGCACCTGGTCGCCCTCTCGGTGTTCGCCGGCGCGGTGCTGGTGGTCGACCTGCGGTTGCTCGGTGTCGGCCTGACGCGCGTTCCTCTCGCCAAGGTCGCTTCCGACGCCATGCCGTGGATGATCTGGGGGATGGTGGCGCTTCTCATCACGGGCTGGCCGTCCGTGATGTCGACCGCCCTCAAGCAGTACTACAGTCCCTTCTTCTGGTGGAAGATGGAGTTGCTCCTGTTGGGCCTGGTGTTCACCTTCACGATCCGCCGGAAGATCACGCTCACCGACGAGGCGAAGCTCGGGCCGGTCTGGCCGAAGGTGGCCGGGATGTTCTCGATTTCGATCTGGACCGGAGTCGCCATCGGCGCGCGGCTGATCGGCCTCCTGTCCTAGGGGGCGACGGGCGGCCTCGGGGCGGCCGGCGCGGCCTCGGGGCGGCCGGCCTTGACACTGGTCGGCCTTGACACTGAGGGAAGCGGTTTATATCGTTCACCCTGAACGAACACTGGGCGAGACATTCCGGCTGCCCTTGCGGGGCGCCGGACCAGCGGCTGGCGGCCGGCGGCATGATGCCGTCTGGTGGACTTGGCCGGGAGACATCCTGAGATGCGAAATCGGAGCAGTTTCAACGGTACATTGGCCGCGGCCGCGGTAGCCACCGTCGCGGCGGTGGCGATGATCTTCTCGGTCGGGACTACGGAGTTGGAAGGGCAGGACTACCAGGCGCCGCGGACGGCGTTCGGGACCCCTGACCTGAACGGGATCTGGCAGGCGATCGGTTCCCATCACTGGAACATCGAGCCGCACGCCGCGAGCCACGGGCCGGTCGTCGAGCTGGGCGCGGTCTTCTCGGTTCCGGGCGGCCTCGGCATCGTCGAGGGGGGTGAAATCCCGTACACCGCGGCGGCGCGGGCGCAGCAGCAGGAGAACGCGCAGTACTGGGTGGAGCGCGATCCCGCCGTCAAGTGCTACATGCCGGGTATCCCGCGGGCGACCTACCAGCCCTATCCATTCCAGATCGTGCAAACCGAGGAATACATCCTGTTCGCCTACGAGTTTGCCAGCGCCAGTCGCGTCGTCTACATGAACCGGCCCGATTTCGAGGCGCCGGTCGACGCGTGGATGGGGCATTCTCTCGGCTCGTGGGATGGCGAGACCCTGGTCATCGACGTGACCGCCCAGGTGCCGGACACCTGGCTCGACCGGAACGGCAATCACCACAGCAACTCGATCCACGTGGTCGAGCGGTACACTGCCGTCAGCCCGAACCATCTGATGTACGAGGCGACCATCGAGGATCCGGAGGTTTACACACGGCCCTGGACCATCTCGATGCCGCTCTACCGCCGAATCGACGAGAACATGCAGCTTCTCGAGTACAAGTGCGTGGAGTTCTCCGAAGAGGTGATGTACGGGCATCTGCGGAAGGATCCGGACCTGACGCCGACCTATCGGCCGAGTGGTTACGGATCGGCTTTCGAGGGTGAGGCGCCCGGTCCGCGGTAGTTTCCCGTTCAGGACCGGCGGGTAGTTGACGGAATCGAGGAGACCAGCCATAATCTCCAAGTCGTTCGTGATTACACAGGAGGCGAAACCGATGCGAGCAAAGACAATCTTGGCACTGGTTGCTGCGGCGGTGGCTCTGGCAGGAGTTCCCGCGGTTGCTCATCACGCGTTCTCGGCGGAGTTCGATGCCGATCGGCCGATCCACCTCGAGGGCGTGGTCGTCAAGATGGAATGGATCAACCCGCACGCGTGGGTCC
The DNA here is from genome assembly GCA_009838525.1 of Acidobacteriota bacterium. NCBI lineage: Bacteria > Pseudomonadati > Acidobacteriota > Acidobacteriota bacterium. The sequence goes on along the minus strand of VXRJ01000019.1, from coordinate 45,592 downwards.
ACCTTGAAGTGACCAACGAGGACGGCAGCACGACCGTCTGGATGGTCGAGGGCGGCACACCGAACACTTTGCTGCGCCGCGGATTCACGAAGAATTCGCTGTTGCCCGGCACGGAGATCATCGTCGATGGCTACCAGGCCAAGGATGGCTCCAACAAGGGCAACGGACGCGACCTGACGTTCCGTGACGGCCGCAAGCTCTTCATGGGTTCGTCCGGCACGGGCGCGCCGCGCGACGGCCGCGATCCGACCGAGCCTGGCCGCTAGTCTGCCGCCGGTCGTTCGTCTCGAACGACAGCGTTTCTGAAAGGGCCCTGCGCGTCTCTGACGAGACGTACAGGGTCTTTTCTTGTCTGCACTAATCCCGGTGCCCGCTCTGCTGATCGTTTTCCTCCTGGTTCCCGCCACCGTCTCCGCCCAGTTCGCGCCGCCCGTCATTGGTGAAATCGAGGTCGTCAGCCACGAGGTTTTCGAAACGGGCGGGACCGCTCCCTACCGGCTCGCCAACCGCCTTCACGTGCGGACGCGCGAGCGGGTAGTCCGAAACGACCTGCTCTTCGAGAGCGGCGATCCGGTCGATTACGAGCTGATCGAGCAGACCGAGCGCAACCTGCGGGATCTCCCGTTTCTTCGCGACGCACGCCTGGAAACGACCGAGGTGGACAGCGACGGCGATGGCGCCACTGACCGCGTGGATGTCCGCGTCACCACGTGGGATCGCTGGACGCTTTCCCCCCGGGTCGACTTCCAGCAGGTTGAGGACCGCACCATCTGGGAGTTGGGCGCTTCCGAGAAGAACCTGCTCGGCTTCGGCAAGGCAATCACCTTCTCTCATCGCCAGAATCTCGACCGAACGATCGATCGCCTCACGTACGACGACCAACAGCTCTTTCACACGAGAAACCGGCTCACCGCAACGCTTTCACAGTTGAGCGATGGCTACGACCGCCTGTTCCTCATCGACCGGCCGTTCCTCTCACTGCGGGATCCCTGGACCTATACGATCGGCGCCGGCGGATTCCGGCGAACCGATCCGATCGTCGAGCACGGCGTGGAAATCGACCGCCTGCCGCATCGCGGCCGATGGAGCGACCTGGCTGTCGGCCGCGCCATTGTTCGTCGCGACGCACATGCGGTCCGGCTCCTTGGCGCGTACCGTTTCCGCTCGGACCATGTGGGAGCGGAGCGGCGCGAGTTCGGAATCGCGGAAGTGGGCCTGCAGGCGGTGTCGCATCGGTTCGTGCGGCTGACCCATGTCAATCAGTTCGAACGGACGGAGGACTTCAACCTCGGAACCGAGTCCCATGTGACGCTCGGCTTGGCCTCCGAAGCGTTGGGCGGCGCGGCGGGGGCGACATTCGTAGCCGCCGGCCATCAGCAGGGCGTGGTCTTCGACGACGATCACTTCGTCATCCTGAACGCCGCCGTCGGGGGGCGCCGCGAGGGAGCGTTGTGGCGGAACCTCAGCGCATCGGCGGGCGCGCGCTATCTGCTGAAGCCATCGCCGCGCACCGCGCTCATCGGACGGTTGGACTACGTCCATGGCCACAGGCTCGATCCGGAGGTGCAGTTGCGGCTGGGGATCGAGAGCGGGTTACGCGGGTACCCGGTCCGGCAGTTTACGGGCGATCGATCGCTGCTGCTGTCTATCGAGGAACGATGGTTCGTAGCGGACGACGTCTGGCAACTTCTCTCGCTTGGCGTCGCCGGATTCTTCGACAGCGGGTTCGTCTGGCCGGAGGGAGCGCCGGTTCGTATCGGCGACCTGCGGAGCGCGATCGGCGTCAGCCTGCTCGTGGGAAGCCACCGGCTTGCGGCGCGTGGGGGTATCCGGTTCGATTTCGGGTACGCTCTGAACCCGATCGACGGCGTGAAGCGTTGGGTAGGCTCCGCTTTCTCCGATATTGGCTTCTGAGCATCCGTTGGCTCGTCGGCGCGGCGCGGCCCGGTTTGCTGCCGGGACGTTGATACCCGTTGCCGTCTGGCTGATCGCGTTGCCGGCGCTCGGCGCGGCCGGTTTCTTCACCGGCTCGTCGTTCGCCCGGCCGATCGGCCTGCTGCTGATCGCCAGCGCGGCGGGCGGCGCGGTGGCGGGCAGTGCGACCGGCCCCGGTTGGCGCGGGCCGCTCGCATTCGCCCTGGCGTTCGCGGCGCTGATCTGGGCGCCGTTGCTCGTGGTGAGCAGCCTGCCGGCGCTCGCCGGGAGAGAGTCGCTGCGGGAACTGGCAATCGGTCTGCCGCTCGGCTTCGTGCTTGCCTACGGTCTGATCGGCGCGTTCGGTTCGGCCCTGAGCGGCCATGGTGGCGGGGAGCCCCATCCTGGTAGTGGATGGGCACGGATCGCCATTGCGAGCCTCGTCTTCGCGGCCGCCGGTCTTCTGAGCGGGTTGCTGGTCGCCGTCGTCTCCTCGCTGGCCCCAGGCGCATCGGGGCTGGCCGGGTTCGCGATCAATCTGGTCGGGGGCGCCGCCTGCGTCACCGCGTCGGCGGCGGGAGGGTGGTGGATTGCCGGAGGGTCCGATCCATCCGGCAGATGATCATGCACGCGATCGCCGATGCGACGTGCCAGATCACGTGCGGCTGCACGATGTGGGTCGCGGCGCCGGTCACGCAGCCGATCCCCAGATGTCCGAGGCCGAGCAGGATGCTGCCTGGCAGCACGAGCCCGGCGATCCACCGGACGTCGTGCCGGACGGCGGGTGTCGTACCCGCCAGGCGCTGCCAGAGCGCCAGCGCGGTGAGCGCTTCGACCGCACCGATCACGTAGCCGAGCCAACTGAAGAGGAATCCGGCCACGGCGGGGATCGCCGCGATGGCAACTTCCATCGCGCGCCTGCGTTCCGCCGCGCCATGGCCGCTGCGGATCAGCGCCCACACCAACAGGTGACCGTTCAGCAGTATCACCGCAGCCAGGTCGAGGCGTTGCATGAAGTCGGTCCCGGTGGCGTGGAATCCCACCGCCATCACGCCCACGAGCGCAACTCGCGCGGCGATGGCGGGCGCAAGGCGCCGCGCGAGGATCGCAGTCAGCAGATAGGCGAGGGCCGAGACGGTGTCCGCCGGGTGCGCGATCCAGCCGGCGACGGCCGGCTCGCATGTTGTATGGACGGCCGGCGCGAATGCGCTCCAGGGACCGCTCGGCGTCACGGTACGCTACGCATCCGCGCTTCCAGCAGGTCGCGCCAGGCGCGGCGGACGCCTTCTCCGAACCGGGCGCCGATCGTCACCCATTCCTCGTAGTGGTTCGGGTGATCGAAGTTCCACCAACCGGTGTTGTCCGACGGCGGCATGAGGTACGACAGGTAGTCGTGCGCCGATCCGATGAATGCATGATGGCGGCCCGGCATGAGATGCACGACGCCGTCCATGGCGGGGAACTCCCAGATGCCCCATTCGCCGTAGTCCGCCGCGCTCGCGGGACGGCCCAGCGCATAGGCAGGGTCGATCTCGCCCGGCGCGGTGAGCATCGCGAGGTCGCCCACCTCGATCAGACTCACCTCGGCGCGTACGCATCCGAGAAGCCCCCAGCAGTCAGGCCAGGCGTAACGGGGGCGATCCTCCGGCTCGACGCCATGATGCCAGACCGGCCACGTGCCGAGCAGGTGGATGACGTTGTCGACCGGCGTGTAGAACGTGCTCGACGAAACGGCGACCCCGGGTGATGGCAGTCGTTGCGCCCCGGCGAGAGCGGTGACCGCGGCGTGGCCAATCTCGTAGCCGGTCGAGCGGATCTTCGCCCAGTCCTCCGTTACCAGCACCGGCTGGCGGCCGCCGCCGGGCGCCGGCTCCGTCACCCGCCGCCCCGCCTCGTCCCACAACGGAACCGGCGTGCCGCGCAGGCCGCTGATCTGGTTTCCGACCGTCCCGGCGACGAAGATCGCGACGCCGCCGCGCTCGCGCTCCACGTACGCGCGCAGGTAGTGCGGGTAGTCGCTCGAGATCAGCCGGTTCGCGCTGCCCAGGGTGTCCGGATGGTTGTGCCAGTTGATGAATGTCGCGATCGTCGCTCCGGTATCCGCGTCGTCGAAACCGGCGGCGACGATGTTCGTGTTGCCCACGATCGGATCGCGCAGGTCACGCTGGATCACGAAGCGGTCCCACGCGTCCGGCGAGTCGTTCATCTGGTGACTCGCGGCGGGGAGGCGGCAGTCGCGCGCGTGCTTCAGTCGTCCGGTTCGACGGTCGGCGCAAGCGACGTGCGTCGTCGTGGCGGTGGTCAGCGTCGCCGGCCGAAGCGCCGCGACCGCCCCGCGGATGGCTTCGGTGACCCGCTCGCGCAGCCAGGCGACGTAGTGATCGTTGTGATCGGAGCGGAGGGTAGACCAATAGCCGCTGGCGTCGGGCGCGGAGTGCGTGTGTGTCGAGTGGATCACCACCTGTTCGACCGGGATGCTCAGCTCGCGCTGGACTAGCCGTCGGATCGGGCCGGTATGTTGTCGGCCGATGCCGGGCAGGTCGAGCGCCACGAGCACCAGCGTGTCGCCTTCCGCATCCCGCAGCGCGAGCGCGCGCGCCCACAGGGGATCGTGAATCCCCGTCGCCAGGCGGATGTCCCCGCGGAACGGAACGAAGGGGGAGAATCCCGCCAGGTGGACCCAGCGAAAGCAGCCGCGCGTCGTATCGTACGGCTCCGGCGTCGCGTCGGGCGCCGCGTCGGGACAGAGCACCGGTGTGATTTCCACCGCCGCCGCGCCCGCTTCGAAACCCGCCGGCTGGGCCGCTCCCGCGGCCGGGAAGCTGGCGATGGCGGCGATGGCTGCCAGGCTCCACATCCGTCTCATTGCCCTATCGTAGCGCTCCCGCGTATCCTCCTGGCCAACGCGGACGTCCATCCTTACCACCAAGGAGTTTCCCGGTCATGCCTCTCGCGCTCAACACCTACCTCACCTTCGACGGCAACTGCCGCGAAGCCTTCGAGTTCTACCGGTCCGTCTTCGGCGGCGAGTTCGACACGATCGATACCTTCGGAAATGCGCCGGCGGACATGCCCCTTCCTGATGACGAGAAGGATCGCATCATGCATGTGTCGCTCCCGATCGGTTCCAGCATCCTCATGGGGAGCGATCGGGCCACGGGGTTCGGGTCGCCGCCGGTCACGGGCGACAACTTCTCGATCTCGATATCGGCGGAGACCCGCGAGCAGTGTGACGCTCTTTGCGCGAAGCTCTCCGAGGGCGGCGCCGTGACGATGCCGCTCGGCGAGCAGTTCTGGGGCTCGTACTTCGGCATGTGCACGGACCGCTTCGGCATCAACTGGATGGTGAGCTGCCCGCTGTCCCACGACTAGGCGGCCGTTATATCGTGAACTCATGACGCGGGGCTTCACCGCGGGCTGCTAGTGCCGGTCCTCGAGGCGCGCGGGCTGACGAAGCGGTACCGGCGGGGCGACGTCGAGGTGACCGGCGTCGATGGCCTGGATCTCGCGCTCGACGCGGGAGAATTCGTCGCGCTCGTCGGACCGTCCGGGTGCGGGAAGTCGACGCTGTTGCACCTGTGCGGCGCGATGGATCGTCCGACGGCCGGCGACGTGCGGTTCGAGGGCCGGTCAATCGGCGACCTCGATGACGACGCCCTGACCCGTCTGCGGCGGGCGCGCGTCGGTTTCGTCTTTCAGTTCTTCAATCTGCTGCCTTCGCTCACGGTGGGCGAGAACATCGCGCTGCCGCTGCTCCTGGCTGGCGTGGATCCGGCGGCAACCGCCCAGCGGGTGCAAACGTGGGCCGAGCGGGTCGGTATCGGCCACCGGCTGGATCATGTGCCGTCGCAGCTCTCGGGGGGCGAGGCGCAGCGGACGGCGATCGCGCGCGCGGTCGTGCACGAGCCGGCGCTCCTCCTCGCGGACGAGCCGACCGGCAACCTCGACAGCGCGAACGGCGCGCGCATCGTCGACCTCCTCCACGATGTCAATCACCAGTCAGGGGCGGCGATATTGCTCGCGACGCACGATGCTGCGGTCGCGGCCGCGGCCGGACGCGTCGTGACGATGCGTGACGGGCGCATCGTGTCGTGACCCTGTTCCGCGCGTTTATCGTCCGGCCGCTCCGCCGCCAGCGGCTGCGGACTATAGCCACCATTGCCAGCCTGGCAATCGGTGTCGGCGTTGTCGTCGCTATTCAGCTTGCCAACGCCAGTTCGGTGAGTGGATTCGCGACGGCCCTCGACGCGGTGGCGGGCCAGACGTCGCTCGAGATCACCGCGGACGGCGGGAGCGTCGACGAAGCGCGGCTCGCCCGGATGGAATGGCTGCGCGAGTATGGCCGCGTAAGCCCCGTGATCGATGCCGACGTGCTGCTTTCCGTCGGCGCAACCGCCGAGACGGTTCGTCTCCTTGGCGTCGACATTCTCCGCGACCGGCCGTTCCGTGACTATCCGCTGGTCGACGACCTGGCGGATGGGGCCGAGCTGAACCAAACGACGGACGACTTCCTGAACCGGTTGACGGATCCCGAGGCGGTGATGCTGACCCGCCGTTTCGCGGATCGCCATGGTCTCGGGATTGGCGGCGACGTCGCCCTTCTGATTGGTGACCGGACCGTGCCTCTCGGCGTCACCGGCCTTCTCGGGAACGGCGGTCCCGCCCAGGTGCTCGACGGCAACTTCGCCCTGATGGACATCGCCGCCGCGCAGTGGGCGATCGACAGCCTGGGTTACGTCGACCGGGTCGACCTCCGGTTGCGTGAAGGGGTTGCCGTCGCTGACGCCGAGCGGGCGATCGCGGCGCGGCTGCCGGCCGGCCTGAGCGTCCGCCGCCCGTCGTCGCGCGGGGCCGAAGTGGAGCGCATGCTCGGCGCGTTCCACTTCAACCTGACGGCACTGAGTCTGATTGCTCTGCTGGTGGGGTTGTTCCTCGTCTACAACACCGTGTCGGTTTCGGTGATTACGCGCCGGGCGGAAGTGGGCCTTCTGCGGACGGCGGGAGCGACGCGCGCGACGATCCTGGCGCTGTTCCTCGGCGAGGCGGCGGTGCTGGCGCTGATCGGTTGCGCGCTCGGCGCGCCGCTCGGCTGGCTGATGGCGCATGGCGCGGTGGGCCTGACCGCCTCCACGGTAAGCCAGTTCTGGATCGCGTCGGCGGCGCGGGTGCCGCCGCTGGATCTCCCGATGATTGCGCTTGCGTTCGGTGTCGGCGTTCCGCTGGCCCTCGTAGCCGCAGCGGCGCCGGCGCTGGAGGCGGCGGGTGTCCCGCCCCTCGCCGCGGTGCGCGGCGACCGGGACGTGGAAGCGCGTGCCCGTGTTCCCTGGCGGCCATTGGTGGGCGCCCTGGCGCTGTTCCTTCTCGGGGCCTGGCTGGCGACCTGGGCGCCGGTCGGGGGGCTGCCCCTCGGTGGCATGCTGGCGGCCCTGGCCGTCGTGCTGGGCGCGGCGTTCCTGATGCCTGTCGTTCTGTTCGTGTTCCGCCGGGTGGCGGGGCAGTCGATGAGTCGCTGGCTCGGTGTCGAGGGGCGTCTGGCGCACGCCAACCTGGGTAGTGCGATTCCGCGCCTGTCGATTTCGGTCGCCGCGCTCGGCGTCAGTCTGGCCATGATGGTGGCCATCGCGGTGATGGTGGGCAGTTTCCGCGAGACCGTGGCCTACTGGGTGGGGCAAACCCTGCAGGCGGACCTGTTCGTCTCCGCTGCGCGCGGCGGCCCGGTCGCGAGCCGCGGAGCCCTCTCGGAGGAGACCGAGGCGATCCTGCGGGCGCATCCGGCGGTGGTCGCGATCGATGGCTTCCTCGGGGTCGAGGCGCGGTACGAGGGATCGCTCATCACGGTCGGAGCGGGGCGCTTCGACGTGCTGCGCGAGCATGGCGCGCTGCAGTTCAAGGCGCCTGCCGACGGGCACGGTGCTCTCTCGCGGGCGGCCGGGAGCGGTGGCGTCGTCGTCACCGAGTCGTTTTCGCTGAGGCACGGCGTGGCGCCCGGTGATCGGATCACGCTGCCGACGCCGAACGGTCCGGCGACGTTCGGGGTCGAGGCGATCTACTTCGACTACTCGAACGATCGGGGCATCGTCGTGATGGACGACGCGACGTTCGCGCGCCACTTCGACCCGCAGCGTCCTGCCGGCTTGACGTTGTACCTGCGGGCGGATGCCGATCCCGACGCGGTGCGCGGCGAACTGCGGACCGCACTCGGACCGGAACGCCGGGTCTTCATCACGACGAACCGCACGCTGCGAGCCACCGTTCTGGAGATCTTCGATGCGACCTTCGCCATCACCTGGGCGCTGGAGGCCATCGCGATTGCCGTCGCGATGTTCGGCATTGCGGCGACCCTGCTCACGCTGGCGCTGGAGCGCCGGCGCGAGATCACCATGCTCCGCCTCGCGGGCGCCGAGCGGCGCCACGTCCGGCGGATGGTCGTGATCGAGGCGGTCGTGTTGGGTGCGGTGACCCAGGGCGTCGGCCTCGTGGTGGGTCTGGCGCTGTCACTCATCCTCATCTACGTGATCAACGTGCAGAGCTTCGGCTGGACGATCCAGTTCCACCTCCCGTTGGCCTTCCTGGCGCAATCGACGGTTGCCGTTATCGGCGCCACGGCCCTGGCGGGTCTCTGGCCGGCGCGTCTGGCCGCGAGCTTCGCTCTGGCCGGTCTGCAGGAGGAAGGATGATGCGGATTGCGAGGACGCTGGCAGCGGCGCTGCTGGCGGGAGCCGTTGCCGTGGGAGCGCAGGACGCCCCGGCGACCTGGCTGGCGGCCGATCCGGGCTACCGGCTCGCGTTCCCGCGCGACCACGCGTCGCATCCCGACCACCGAATCGAGTGGTGGTACTACACCGGCAACGTCGAGACGTCGAGCGGCCGGCGCTTCGGCTACCAGTTGACCTTCTTTCGCGTTGGTGTCGACCGGCGGCCCGTCAACCCGTCGCGGTGGGCGGTGCGGGATCTGCACATGGCGCACCTCGCGGTCACCGACGTCGCGGTCGGACGGCACCATGTCGCAGAGCGGCTGAACCGTGACGGCGTCGGCTGGGCGGGCGCCAGCACGGAGACGCTTCACGTCTGGAACGACGGCTGGTCGGCGCGGCTTGACGACGCCACCGGAGCGGGCGCCCACCTGCTGAACGCGGCAAGCGACGACGCGGGGCTCGCGGTTGACTTCCGCCTCGTACCGGAGCGGCCGCCCGTGCTGCACGGCGCCGACGGCTACAGCCAGAAGGGCGCCGAGGCGGGCAATGCGTCGCACTACTACTCGCTCACGCGGCTGCGGACGACCGGGCGAATCATGGTTGACGGCGAGGCCTTCGACGTCAGCGGCCTGAGTTGGATGGACCACGAGTTCGGCACCAGCTTTCTGGAGCCGGCGCAGGTGGGTTGGGACTGGTTCTCGCTGCAGCTCGACGACGGGAGTGACCTGATGGTCTACACCATGCGGAGAGACGACGGCATTCCCGACCCGCGTTCCAGCGGGACGTTCATCGCCCCCGACGGCTCCATCACGCGGCTTGCCGCGGGCGACTATGCACTGGTTCCCGGACGGCGGTGGACGTCGCCTTCGACCGGGGCGGCCTACCCGGTCGCATGGACGATCCACGTGCCTCCACTGGGGATCGAGATCGACGTGGAAGCGACAATCGACGCCCAGGAGCTGGAGACGGGGGAGTCGACCGGTGTGACGTACTGGGAAGGCGCGATCGACGCGCGCGGCACACGGGACGGCGCGTCCGTGTCGGGGCCGGGCTACCTGGAAATGACGGGGTACGCCGGGCAGCCGATGAGCCGCGTGCTCCGCTAGGAGACCGCGTGCTCCGCTAGCTGGGACCGCCGGCCGGATCTGGTCCGCCGGCCTCCAGGCCGGCAAGAGAACGACAGCCGATGCCGGCGCGGACGCCGGGGCGGCGCTGACGATTCGACGCGGATCTTCAGCGACCCTGTGCCCGGGCTCGCCGGGCCAGCTCGTCCGGTGGCACGTCTTCGATGTGGGTCCCAATCCACCACTGGTTGCCGAACGGGTCCTTCACGCCGGCGTTCCGGTCGCCGTAGAACGTGTCCCGCGGTTCCTGAACGGACGTGGCGCCGGCGGTCATCGCTTGCTGGTAGAACGTGTCGGTATCCTCGACGTAGAGATACAGCATGCACGGCATGGCGGGGTACTCCGGCGCCCTCGCCTGACCCATCATGACGTGGCAGTCGCCTATGACGACGTCGGCGTGGCTGGTGGCTCCGTCCTGCCCGCGGGACTGTTGGTGCACGGTGGCGTTGAAGGCCGCGCCCAGAAAACCGAGCAGCCGGTCGACGTCTTCCACCAGGAGATAGGGGACTACCTGCTGGTAGCCCTCGGGGATCGGCTTGACGGTCATCCATTCTCCTTCCCGGAACGCTTCGGATAGCCGAGACCGGCGAGCGCTTCCGTGATTTCCTCCAGGATCGCCGGATCATCTATCGTCGCCGGCATGGTGTACGGGTCGCCGTCGGCGATCTTCTTGACGGTCCCGCGCAGGATCTTCCCGGAGCGGGTCTTCGGCAATCGAGGAACGATGGCGGCCTGCTTGAAGGCGGCGACCGGACCGATGGTGCTACGGACCCGTTCGACCAGCTCCGGCACGAGCTCGTCCACACCCTTGGTGACTCCCGCTTTCGTGACGACGAAGCCGATCGGGACCTCGCCCTTGAGTTCGTCGGCCACGCCGACGACGGCGCACTCGGCGACATCCGGGTGGTAAGCAAGTACCTCTTCCATCGCGCCGGTCGAGAGGCGGTGCCCGGCGACGTTGATGATGTCGTCGACCCGGCTCATGATGTAGAGATAGTCGTCATCGTCGCGGTAACCGGCGTCGCCGGTAAGGTAGTAGCCGGGGTGGCGCGAAAGGTACGACCTCACGAAGCCGTCGTCGTTGTTCCAGAGGGTCGGGAGGCAGCCGGGCGGCAGCGGCAGCTTCACCACGATCGCGCCGATCTGGCCTGCCGGCATTTCCCCTCCGTCCTCGTTAAGGATCCTGACGTCGAAGCCCGGCACCGCCCGCGTCGGCGATCCCGGTTTCACCGGCAGCATGCCGAGACCGACACAGTTGGCGGCGATTGCCCAGGACGTCTCGGTCTGCCACCAGTGATCGATGACCGGCACGCCGAGGCGGTCGCGCGCCCAGATCAGGGTGTCGGGGTCGCACCGCTCGCCCGCGAGGAAGAGGGTGCGGAACCGGGACAGGTCGTAGCGCTGCATATGCGCGCCATCCGGATCCTCCTTCTTGATGGCCCGGAACGCGGTCGGCGCGGTGAAGAAGACGTTGACGCCGTGTTGCGAGATGACGCGCCAGAACGCGCCAGGATCCGGCGTTCCGACCGGCTTGCCCTCGTACAGGATCGTCGTCGCGCCGCGCAGGAGCGGTCCGTAGACGATGTAGGAGTGGCCGACCACCCAGCCGATATCGGAGCCGGCCCAGTACACCTCGCCGGCGCCGACGCCGTAGACGTGTTCCATGCTCCAGTGGAGGGCCACCGCGTGGCCGCCGTTGTCGCGCACGACGCCCTTCGGCACGCCGGTCGTCCCGGACGTATAGAGGATGTAGAGCGGATCGGTCGACGCCACGGGCACGCAGTCGGCCGGCTCCGCGCCGTCCACCGCGGCGTTCCAGTCGAGATCGCGGCCGACCGTCATCGCCGCTTCCGCCTGGGGCCGCTGCAGGATGACGGTGTGCGCCGGCTTGTGCGACGCCAGATCGATCGCTTCGTCCAGCAACGGCTTGTACGGGATGACGCGATTGACCTCGATGCCGCACGACGCGGAGAGGATCAGCTTCGGCTTCGCATCGTCTATCCGTTTCGCCAGCTCGTTGGGGGCGAAACCGCCGAACACGACCGAATGCACCGCGCCGATCCGGGCGCACGCGAGCATGGCGAAGACCGCCTCGGGCACCATCGGCATGTAGATGATCACCCGGTCGCCCGCTGACACCCCCTGCGCGGCGAGGGCGCCGGCGACGCGCGCCACCTCGTCGCGTAGCTCGATGAACGTGAACTGGCGGATGGCGCCGGTAACCGGGCTGTCATACACCAGGGCGAGCTGGCGGCCCCGGCCCCGGTCGATGTGACGGTCGATGCAGTTGTAGCAGGTGTTGAACCGGCCGCCGGCGAACCAGCGATGGAACGGCGGGCGACTGTCGTCCCGCACCGTTTCCCAGCGCCGGTGCCAGTAGAGCGGTTCGGCGGCGGCGGCCCAGAACGCTTGCGGGTCCGCCTGCCAGCGGCGGTACGCGTCATCGTAGCTGCTCAATGTCGGCGGCATGGGGGCGATCCTACCGCAGCCGCCGGGCCGGCGGCGCCGGGGGACCGAGAGCGCGGCCAGCGCGGTATAATCAGGTAGCGCATGGGATCACTCCGCAACCTGAGGGCCGGCACCGTCGCGGGCGTCATCGCCTGGAAACTGACCGCGCTGGCGTTGCTGCCCGCCGCACTTTGCTGTCAGGCAACGTTGATTGCCGCCGAGTCGCTGCCTTGTTGCGAGGGGGAGAGCCATGGCGCCATGTGTCCGATGGACAAGTCGCCTAACCGGGCCGCCCATGCGTCCGGCGGACCGGAAACCGGTCAGCCCGGCCAGGCCCGGATGATCGGCTGCAACTCGCTCGACGACGCGTTGATCGGTCTGGTCGGCCTGACTGGATTCACGCCTGACGCATTCGCGCTTGCAGCCGACCCGGCGGTCACCGGTCGCGTCGTTCCGACGCACGATGCCGCCGCCTCGTTCGCTGGCGCCCCCCACGCACCCCCGCCGCGCGCCTGATCACGGTCGCACGCCGGTACCCGGACTCCGTCGGTCGGAGCCTCTTCGGCGCCGATCCGGCCGGTCCGGAGGTACCACGCGCAGGATGCGGCGTCGGTCCGAGGCGTCGCACGAGGGTTTGCGGCGATTGATAGGCAGGGGGTGTTTTGATGAGTGGTTGCATAACATCGGCCCGGGCAAGGGGTCGGTGGTCGTGGCGGATGGCGGCGATGCTGCTGGCGGCATGGGCTGCGCTGCCGGCGGCTGCGCAGGCGCAGACGGCGAGTGTGCGCGGGACGGTAGCGGACGTGCAGGGGCTGCCGCTTCCGGGCGTGACCGTCGTGCTCCGGTCGGAGGCCGGACAGTTCGTGGCGTCGACTCAAACGGACCGGGACGGGACGTTTGTCTTTGCGAATCCCGAGGGCGGCGCCTATGTGGTCGAGGCGACGCTGCTCGGTTTCGTTCCCTCCGAGACGCCGGTCAATGCGCGCAGCAACGCACCGATCGCGATCACGCTCGACGTGGGGACGTTCGCGCAGGAAGTGACGGTCGTCGCGCTGATGCCGGAAGTGGCGACGGAGATGGTCGTGCCGGCGTCGGAGATCGAACGGCGGGTGACGCAGGATCTGGCGCAGTCGCTTCGCAGCCACGCCGGTGTTACGGCGCTTCGGCGTGGCGCCATCAACCTGGATCCGTCTATCCGAGGATTGTATGCGGAACAGATTGGCGTCTTCGTGGACGGCACGCGGACGTTCGCGGCCGGACCGGCCAGGATGGATTCGGGGCTGAGTCACGTCAGTCCGCATACGCTGCAGTCGCTTCGCGTGGTGCGCGGCCCCTATGCGCTCACCTGGGGGGCCGGGACGCTGAGCGCGATTCAGGCGGAGACGTTCAAGCCCGCTTTCGGATCGGGCCAGTTCCGCCTCGGTGGGCGCGTCGGCGCCAATTACGGCAGCAACGGCGCGGCGGGTGACGGTTTCGCCGGTCTGTGGGGAAGCGGCGACCGTCTCCGCTTCGCATTCCAGCACAACAGCCGGACCGGCAGCGACTACACCGATGGCAACGGCGACCTCGTGCAGGGCGACTACGAGTCGTTCGATACGCGCTGGGGCATCGGCGCCCGGCTGGGAACGCGGACGCTGCTGGAGTACAGCGGCGGGTTCCAGCGCCAGAACGATCTCGACTACCCGGGGCGGATACTCGACGCCACTTTCTTCGAAACGCAGTCGCACGCGCTTGACGTCACGCACCAGGCAGCGGGTGGAGTCCTCACGGAACTGGCGGGGCAGGTGTACTTCAATCTCAAGGACCACTTGATGAACAACGACGCCAAGCCGACGGCGCGGCCCAACCCCCACCGGACGCCGCCGTTCCCGATCCGGGTCGACCTGCCAACGTCGGCAGACACGGTCGGTGGTCGGGTGCACGCCGCTCTCGAGTCCGGAGCATTCCGCTACAAGCTGGGGATGGACGCCTATCGGCTGCAGCAGTCGGCGACGCAGACGGTGAGCGACCGCAGCACCGGCCAGATTCACCACAATATGCACCCCGTCTGGCCGGAGGCCGACCTGACGAACCTGGGTGGCTACGCCCAGGTGCTGTTCGAACAAGGGCGCAGCACGATCGGCGGGACGGTGCGGGTCGATCGGGAGCGGGCGCAGATCGGTCAGGTGACGTCCTTCTTCGCGCACAACGCGATTCCGGCCTACGACCTGCACGAGGCGCACGGCCACTTTCATTGCGTCACCGCCGTCTGCATGGGGCACACCGGCCATGGGACGGATGCCGGGCACATGACCGACCCGCATGCGGGGCATGGCGCCGCTACGCCGATGGGCGGTCAGGGCGCGACGACGGACCACGGCGCGACGCACGATGGGTCGGCCTCCCACGGTCAGGGTACGACCATGCTGGTTTCGGGCGAACGGTTCGCGCAGACCAACACGAACATCAGCGCCGCCGCGAATGCCAGCCTGCGCGTAACCGATACCTGGCTCGTGACGCTGGGCGTGGGCCGGGCCGTCCGCAACCCGTCTGCGCTGGAGCGCTACGCCGACCGCTTTCCGGCCGTGAAGTTCCAGACGGCGGCGGAGTTCGTCGGCAACCCTGGCCTGCGGCCGGAGAGGAGTCTGGAGTTCAATGTGGGCACGACGTTCCGTGTGGCGGCGGCCTCCGTCGGCCTCGATGTCTTTCATCGGCATATCGACGACTACATCACTGTTGCGCCCGATCCGAACCTGGAGAAGCGGCTGCCCCTCAGCCCGGACACGCTTTACCGCTACGTCCAGGCAGACGCGGCGCGGTTCGCCGGCTTCGATCTGACCGCCAGTTCGGCGGCCGGCCCCTGGATCGACCTGCGCGGCGGCTGGTCGTACGTCCGGGCCGAGGATTTACTGTTCAGCGAGCCGCTCTTCGGCGTGCCGCCGTTCGAGCAGCAGTACGCGATCGAGTTCCACGATCCGGCCCGGCAGGCCTGGTTCGAAGTCCAGGTGACGAATACCGCCCCGCAGGAGCGGGTTGCCGCGCGACGCCTCGAGCGGGCGACGCCCGGCTGGACGACGATCGATCTGGCGGCCGGCGTGCGCGTCGGCGAGGGCCTGACCTTCCGCGCCGGCGTGCAGAACCTGACGGACGAGTACTACGTCAACCACCTCAATTCGCTGAATCCGTTCAGCGGTCTGCGGATTGCGGAGGTTGGGCGCAGCGCGTACGTTGGGCTGGAGTACGGATTCTGAGACGGGGGACGACGATGCGGGTCTGGAGAATCGCGGCGTGTGCCGCCCTGCTGATCGCGGCTGCCGTGGCGGCCGTGTCCGCGCACATGGCGGTGTCGAAGACGATGCCGGAGGCTGATGCGGCGCTGTTGACCTCTCCCTCAGCGATTCAGGTCTGGTTCACGCAGGCGCCCGATCCGGCCGTCAGCCGGTTGGCGCTCAATGGCGCCGCGGGTGAGATCGCGTTGGGCGAACTGGACATACGGAGCGACAAGTCGCTGCACGCGGCAGTGCCGTCGACGCTGGCCTCCGGGTCCTACACCGTCCGCTGGCGGGCGGCCGGTGACGACGGCCACACGCAGCGGGGCGAGTTCTCGTTCACAGTTCGCGCCGCGAACTGACGCCACGGCGCCGGCATTGATCGGCGGACGGGCATCGATCTGATGGAAGATACTGTTTTTGTAATCGTCCTCCAGACGGTGGCCGCCTGGATCACTTTCCTGGGGCTGGTAGGCCTGACCGGCGCGGTCACCTGCCTGCCGCTGATCTCGCGGGCCTGCGAGATTGGTGAGGAGGTTGAACGGGTTCTCGGCGCCTTTGCGACCGCGTCCGCGCTGGCGCTCGTGCTGGGGACGGGGATGCGCCTCTACGCGCAGACGTGGTCTGTCTTCGGTCTGGACGAGGCGGTGACCATCGAGCTCGTACGCGTAGTGGCTTTCGAAAGCCGTTGGGGCGGGTTCTGGCAGCCGCAGGCGGGGATTTCCGTACTGGCGTTTATCGCCGTGGTGGGCTGGCGCCGCTGGCCGAGGCTCGGGTGGGGCAGTGCGGCCGTGGCGGTTGTCGCGGGCTGGTTGACCCTGCCGATGACGGGGCATGCGATGAGCTTCGATTCGTCGCTTCCAGGCGCTGTGTTGGCCGTGCACGGTCTGGCGGGCGGCCTGTGGATCGGTACGCTTACGGCGATAGTGGTAGCGACGCCGAAACTGATCCTGATCCTGGGGGGGCACGGATACGTCGCCCGACTGGTACGGAGCTTCTCGCCTCTGGCCATCGTTGCGGTGACCGCGGTGGCGCTTTCCGGCCTCGTCGCGGCCGTCGTCAATCTGGAGACGGTCGATCAGCTCTGGACCACGCGCTACGGCCAGGTGTTGCTGGCCAAAGTGGGACTGTTCGTGCTGACCGGCGCCATCGGCCTCCGCAACTGGCGCTGGGTCACGCCGCGTCTCGGGAACCCTTTCGGAACCTACGCTCTACTTCGGTCAGCCGGCGCCGAACTGGCAGTCGGCGCCCTGGTGCTTCTGGCCGCCGCCCTCCTGATTCACCTGGCGATGCCCTACGTCCCGATGTAGGCGCGGGCTGGCGAACCGGGGCGACTTGGGGTACAACACCTCCATGACTGCACAAGCTGCCGCCCCGATGCCGTCGTCACCCCAGCCGTCGTCCCTCTCCCGGCGTCGCTTCCTGCAGGCGTCCGCCGCCGGGGCGGGCGCCGCCGCGGTCTGGATTCCATCACCCGTGAAGGGTTACACCGCGGCCGAGATGGCCGGATTGGCGGCGGCAGCGGCCGAGCTGGGGGCGCCGCACGACCTGGGCGTCGCGGTCGAGGAAGTCGACACGCCGGCCCTCGTCGTCGATCTCGACGCGATGGAGGCGAATATCGCACAGATGCAGCGCACGGTCCGGGCGAACGGCATCGCCAGCCGGCCGCACGCGAAGACGCACAAGACGCCGGCGATTGCGCGGCGGCAGCTCGAGACCGGCTCGGTCGGGATCTGCGTTGCCAAGGTGGGAGAAGCGCAGGCGCTCTTCGATCACGGCATCGAAGAGATCCTGATGACGACGATCAACGTCACGCCGTTCAAGATCAACCGGGCGATGCATCTGCGCCAGCAGTGCCCGACGTTCATTCAGGCCACTGACACGGCGGACAACGCGCGCGACCTCTCGGAGGCGGCGGCCGCGCTGGGCATCGAGGCGGACGTCGTCGTCGACGTCGATCCGGGTGGCCACCGGACCGGCATCACGCCCGGGGCGCCGGCGCTGGAACTCGCGCAACTGGTCGACCGCCTGCCCAACCTGCGGCTTCGCGGGATCCTCTGCTACGACGGGGGATCGCAGCATGTGAAGGGCTTCGACGCACGGCAGGCCCAGACGCTCGAGCGGCTTGCGGCGGCGGCGGACACGCGCGGGCAGATGGACCGGTCCGGGCTCAATACCGAGATCTTCAGCGGAGGGGGGACCGGGACGTACAACATCGATCACCAGACACCCGGGCTCACCGACGTCCAGGTGGGCAGCTACGTCTTCATGGACGCCCAGTACATCGGGATCGGCGGCGCGGACGACCCGGAGGTGTACAGCGACTTCCAACCCGCCCTGACGATTCTGGCGACGGTCGTCAACGCGCAGTACGAGGGGCGGGCGACAACGGACGCGGGGGCGAAGGCCTGCACGATCAATCGGCCCTGGGCCATCGTCAAGGGTGAGACCGGCATGAGCTACACCTCCGGTTCCGACGAGTTCGGCACGATCCGCTACGAGGACGACGCCAGCCGCAGCTACCGGGCGGGGGAGAAGCTGGAGTTGATCGTGTCGCACTGCGATCCGGTGGTGAATCTGTACGACCAGATGTACGCGGTCAGGAACGGACGGGTCGAGGCGATCTGGCCGATCGCCGCGCGAGGACGGTCCACGTAGACGGGTAACCGGAACCTGGCGAGAGACGCGTCGCCGCCGTCGAGGGAACGCGCCTATGCGGTCGCGCCGCCCGCGGCCGGGGCGTCGCCCTCGGCCGGCTCCTCCGGCTCCGGGGGAACCACCTCGTCGTAGGCGTGCATGTCGATCGCGTCGTAGTCCGGCGGGCAGCCGAAGTCACGCGGCTGCGGCGCGGTCGGGTTGCCGACGGTCACGCACAGACCGCAACCGATGCACTTGTCGAGCCGCACGTCGCAGACCATTCGCCCGTAGGCGTCGGGCACCTCGATGATGCAGTCCTCCACCGGGCAGGCGGCCTGGCAGATGGAGCAGGCGAACGCCCCGAAGCACCGCTCCGGGTCGATGACGGCGATCTTCTTCGGCGGCCTCTTGCGAGGCCGGTTCATCATCTTGGTCCACATGACGGCGTCATTCTACCCGATCCAGCGTCACGAGCGGGCGGCCCGGCTGCACCAGATCGCCGACCGCGCAGTGGACGGCGGTGACGTGCCCGCCAGTCGGTGCGCGGATCGCCAGCTCCATCTTCATCGCCTCGAGCCGGATCAGCGCGTCGCCGGCCGTTACCGTATCGCCCGGCGCGATTGCGACGGCGGTCACCGTCGCGGGCATCGGCGCACAGAGCGCATCCTCGTCCGGTCGCGGCGCCGAATCACCTGACGTCCCGTCGAGCGCATCCGCGGGGGGCGGGCCGACTCGGCCGGCGCCGCCACCGGCGCCAGCTACGCCGCTACTGCCACCGGTTCCGCCGCCACCCAGGCGCCACCCGGCGAGGCGGCTCCAGACGTCTTCGCCGCCGCGCGGTCCGGTCGCCCGGTCCGCAGCCCGCTCCCGTTCCGCGAGGGTCTCGACCTTATCGGCCTCACCGGCCAGCTCTGCCGCTGCCGTCGCCAGCGCTTCGGCGTGGTCCTGAAGGAAGCTCGTCTGGACGTCTCCGGCCTCGAACGCGGGGTGCGCGAGCGCCGCGCGCAGGAACGGGATGTTCGTCGTGATTCCGGTCAGCACGAATTCGCCGAGCGCCGCCTGGGCGCGGCGCCGTGCCTCGTCCCGCGTCCGGCCGGCGGTGATCAGTTTGGCGAGCAACGGGTCGTAGTGCACGGGAACGTCGCTCCCCGCACCTACGCCCGAGTCGACGCGAACGCCGGGTCCGGACGGCTCCATGTAGCGGTCGATCCGGCCGGCCTGGGGAAGGAACCCGCGCGCGGGATCTTCCGCGTAGATGCGGCATTCCATCGCGTGGCCCCGCGGGGCCACCTCGCTCGCGGACCACGGCAGGGCATCACCGGCGGCAATCGCGAGCTGCGCCGCCACCAGATCGATTCCGGCCACCATCTCGGTCACCGGATGCTCCACCTGCAGTCGCGTGTTCATCTCGAGAAAGTAGAACCGGCCGTCCGCGTCTTCGCTACCGCCACGCTCCACCAGGAACTCGACGGTGCCCGCGTTCTCGTAGCGCGCATGACGCGCCAGGTCGGCTGCCGCCGCCGCCAGGCGCCGGCGCAAGGAGTCCGTCAGACCGGGCGCCGGCGTCTCTTCGATCACCTTCTGGTGCCGGCGTTGCAGCGAGCAGTCGCGTTCACCTAGGGTCACCACGCGGCCACCGCGATCCGCAACGATCTGGACCTCGACGTGCCGCGGCCGCTCCAGCCGCCGCTCGACGTAGAGGGTGCCGTCGCCGGTGGTCGCGACCGCTTCGCGCCGCGCCCGCGCGATCGACTCGGCCAGTTGATCGGCGGCATCAACCACCACCATTCCCTTGCCGCCGCCCCCGGCCGACGGCTTCAGGAGCACGGGCACGCCGACCGCGCGGGCGGCGGCGGTGATTCCGGCGGGCGTCTGATCGTCCGGAGCGCTGCCCGGCACGACCGGCACGCCTGCTTGCTCCGCCGCCTGCCGCGCCTCGATCTTCGAGCCGAACCGCGCGACTACACCGGCCGGCGGACCGACCCAGACCAGTCCCGCGTCGCTGCACGCGCTCGCCAGCTCCGGGCGTTCGGAGAGGAACCCATAGCCGGGGTGGATGGCGTCGGCGCCGCTCGCCCGTGCCGCATCGATGATCCGCTCCACCGACAGGTAGCTGGCGCCGGCGGGCGCCGGGCCGATCGTCACCGCCCGGTCGGCCGCACCGACATGCGGTGCGTTCCGGTCTGCGTCCGAACAAACCGCCACCGTCTCGATGCCGAGGGCGCGGCAGGTGCGGATGATGCGGACGGCGATCTCGCCGCGGTTGGCGATCAGGACACGCCGGAGCATCGCCTACATCCGGAAGACGCCGTAGGCTGGTGGTCCGCCCGGCACGCGTCGCGCGACGGCGAGACCGAGGGCGAGGGCGGCGCGCGTCTCGGGAGGCGTGAGGATGCCGTCGTCCCAGAGCCTCGCGGTCGCGTAGTAGGGAGAGCTTTCCTCGGCGTACTTGGCGAGGATCGGGGCGCGAATCGCCTCGATCGCCGCCTCGCCCAGGTCGCGCCCCTCGCGTCGGGCGCGATCGGCGGCGACTGTCGCGAGGACGTTGGCCGCCTGCTCGCCTCCCATCACCGAGATCCGCGCGTTCGGCCAGCTCCAGAGGAAGCGCGGATCGTAGGCGCGGCCGCACATTCCGTAGTTGCCGGCGCCGAACGAGCCGCCGATGATGACGGTCAGCTTCGGCACGACGCTGTTCGCTACCGCGTTCACCATTTTCGCGCCATCCTTGGCGATGCCGCGCTGCTCGTAGTCGCGGCCGACGATGAAACCGGTGATGTTCTGCAGGAACACAAGCGGCGTGCCGCGCCGGTTGCAGAGCTGAATGAAATGGGTTGCCTTGAGGGCCGATTCGGAGAACAGCACGCCGTTGTTCGCGACGATCCCCGCGAGCTGGCCGTGGATGCGCGCATGGCCGGTCACCAGCGTCGGACCGTAGCGCGCCTTGAACTCGTCGAACCGGGAGCCGTCCACCAGGCGTGCGATCACCTCGCGCACGTCGTACGCGGTTCGGGCGTCGGGAGGCGTGACGCCGAGCAGCTCGTCGGGGTCGTAGGCGGGATCTTCCGGCGGCGCGTCGGTCGCCGACGGATCCCACGGCGACGCGCCATGAGCCGGCGTGTCCGCCGGCTCGCCGGCGCTTCCCGCCGCCAACCCCGCCGACGGCGCGTCGCCGGGTCCGTCCGGCAGCGTTGACACCACAGTGCGGGCGAGCCGGAGCGCGTGATCGTCGTCCTCCGCGAGGTAGTCGGCGACGCCGGAGATCCGCGTATGGACATCGGCACCGCCCAACTCCTCCGCCGTCACTTCCTCGCCGGTCGCCGCCTTCACGAGGGGCGGGCCGCCGAGGAAGATGGTCCCCGCGTTCCGCACGATGATCGTCTGATCCGACATGGCCGGGACGTAAGCGCCGCCGGCCGTGCACGAACCCATGACGACCGCGATCTGGGCGATTCCGGCGGCCGACATCCGGGCCTGGTTGTAGAAGATCCGGCCGAAATGCTCCCGGTCGGGAAAGACCTCGGCCTGCAGCGGAAGGTAGGCGCCGCCCGAGTCCACCAGATAGATGCAGGGCAGCCGGTTTTCCGCCGCAACCTGCTGTGCGCGCAGGTGCTTGCGGA
The DNA here is from genome assembly GCA_009838525.1 of Acidobacteriota bacterium. Classification (NCBI taxonomy): domain Bacteria; kingdom Pseudomonadati; phylum Acidobacteriota; species Acidobacteriota bacterium. Next base: position 23,909 of record VXRJ01000019.1, on the reverse strand, counting down.
CGGTGATCGGGAAATAGGTGCCCCCCTTGACGGTCGCGTCGTTCGCGATGACGAGCACCTCGCGTCCGGCAACCCGCCCGATGCCGGTGACGAGCCCGGCGCCGGGGGCCGCGCCGTCATACATCCCGCCGGCGGCGAGCGGCGAGAGTTCCAGAAACGGCGAGGAGTCGTCGAGGAGCCGATCGATCCGCTCGCGCGCCGTCCGTTTGCCCTGCCCCCGCTGCCGCGTCGTCGCGTCGTCGCCGCCGCCCGCCCGCGCCGCGGCGCGGCGTTCTTCCAGTTGGCGCACCAGCGCCGACATCGCCGCATGGTTCGCGCGGTAGTCGTCCGATTCGGTCCGGATGGAAGAGCGCAGCCGGTCCATCACCAGCCGCAGCAGTCGGTCTTGTACCGGCAGTTGGGGCAGCGCCAGACCGCGTGCATCCGGAACATCTCCGCGCCGCACCGCTCGCAGATCACCGCGTCGTCGGACGGCGCCGAGCGCGCCACGGAACGGATTGGCGTGACCTGCCGGCCGGGACGCGCCGGATCGACGGCGGGTGTTACGGGGGCGGAAGGCTGCGCGAGCTTCGGCGGACCCGGCACACGTCGATTATACCGGCCGCTCGGAGCCGCCTAAGTCCGACATGCGGTAGGCTCTTTACGTGCGCCGTCGCACTCGGTTTGCCGTAGGGACTGTCGTCCTGCTGGCGTGGACGCTGGTTCCGGCGGCCGCGGTCCATGCCGACACCATCTTCACGCCCTACGTGGGGCGGTCGGCGGGATCGGACGATCAGGTCCAGGCGGAGACGCTCGGCATCTCCGTCGCAGCGATGGCGGGCGGCATCATCGGTTTCGAAACCGACTACGCTCGAATTGCCGATGCGCCCGATACCGGGGTGTTCGCCGGCCAGGGACGTGTCACCACCGTCTTCGGGAACCTGATGCTCGGCCTGCCGTTGGGTCCGGGGCGCCCTTATGTCGCGGGTGGCGTCGGCTGGTTGCGGGCGGAGTCGCCCGATCAGCAGACGGACGGTGTCGCGTTCAACGCCGGAGGCGGCGTGATGGGGTTCATCGGTCCCGTGGGCGCGCGGTTCGATATCCGCTATGTCCGCGGCCTCTCGACCGGCGGTGGCCTGCGCGACTTTGAGCTTACCGAGTTGCAGTTCTGGAAGACCTCGGTCGGACTGGCCATTCGGTTCTGACGCGCGTTCCGACACGGCGCGACCGGCCGCAACAGGTATCATGCGTAAGGACATTGGAGGCAAACGTGGATGAACGCTCGCGGGTACTGCTTTCGGTTGCACTCGGCGCGGTGGCCGGCGGACTGGTCGGCTTCCTGTACCTGACGCGGCGCGGCCGCGACGTGCGGGAGCAGATGGAACCGGCGCTCGACAGCTTCGTCGACGAGATCAACTGGGCTCGCGCCACGGTCGAGAAGGCGCGCGACGCGGTAGCGGAAGGACGCCGCGCCTTCGACGACATGATGGCCGCCGCACGGGCGCCCGAGCCGGCGTCCGGGGAACCCGCCGGGATCGAACGGCCCCCGGCTGGTGTGGTTCAGTAGCGCGGGGGTGGCGCGGAGGGTACGCCGCTTCGCGCGCGCCTTCCGGGTGGCGGCAATCCGCCTGGTTTCCGGCAACGACCTCACCTATGCCTCGTCCATTGCCTACTACGCGCTGATTTCCCTCTTCCCGCTGCTGCTGCTGTCGGCCGCCGCCCTCGGCCGGTGGACGACGGATGAAGCGGCGCGCGCGGACGTCTCACGGTTCCTGATTCAGTTCTTTCCGGCCCAGATCGACCTGGTGCGGACCCAACTCGATGCCGTCGCCGGGGCGACCATCGGCATGAGCGTCGTGAGCGTGATTGTCACCATCTGGGTGGCGGCGGGCATTTTCCGTGCGATATCGACCGCCGTCAACGGCATCTGGGATCTCGAGAGCCCACCCTCGCTGTTGCGCCACCACGGGGTGGCCTTCGCACTCTTTGGCGCGGTCGGAACCGTGTTTGTCGTCTCCGTCGTCTGGCTCAGCCTCGGCGACCTCGTGCGGGCCAGCCGGATCGGCGAGCGACTGGTCGACGGGCTGCCGTTGCTGGAGACGCTGCTCTCGATCCCGAGCCGGTACCTGCCTCTTGCCGCCGTCATCCTGATCGCGGCGTTCGTCTTCGCCTTCGTGCCGAATACCGCCGTCCGGGTGCGCGAAGTGTGGGTCGGCGCGATAGTGACCGGGCTGTTGTGGCAAGCCGGACTGGCCGGCTTCTCGTGGTATCTCCGCGCCCTCTCGGAGTTGACGCTGGCCGGGTCCATCACCGCGGTCGTGGCGTTCCTGTTCTGGGTCTATACGTCGGCCGCCATCTTTCTCTTCGGCGCCGAGTTCACCCATGCGTGGATCCGGGAGGCGCGCGCCGATGCCGGCGTGGACGCCGGCGCACCGTAACCGATGCCGGCGCGGACGCCGGTGCATCGTGGGAGCGCGAGCGCTCCTGTATTCTTCTCGCAAGGAGCGAAGATCTTGCGTATCGCCTACCAGGGAGAGCCGGGCGCCTATAGCGAAGCGGCGGCGCTCCGCTTCAATCCCAATACCGACACGCTGCCTCTTTCGAAGTTCGGGGACGTGTTCAAGGCGGTCGAGGCGGGGGAGGCGACCCACGGCATCCTGCCGATCGAGAACACCATCGGCGGCAGCATCCACCAGAACTACGATCTGCTGCTTGAGCACGAGCTGCCGATCGTCGCCGAGGTGAAGCACCCCATCGTCCACAACCTGCTGGTGCGGGAGGGGACCGGCCTCCGCGACATCAGGCGCGTCTATTCGCACCCGCAGGGGCTGGCGCAGTGCGAGCGGTTTCTCCGGACCCTCGACGACGCCGAGATCGTCGCAACCTACGACACCGCGGGCAGCGCGAAGATAATTCAGGAGCAGGGGCTTGCCGACACCGCCGCGATCGCTTCCGAGCGGGCGGCGGAGCTGTTTGGCCTGACGGTTCTCGAACGCGCCATCCAGGACTACGCCGGGAACACCACCCGCTTCCTGATCATCAGCCGCGATCCGACTCCGCTCGGCGACCCCGACAAGACGTCCATCGTCTTCACCGTGGCGGACATTCCGGGCGCGCTCTTCAAGGCGCTCAGCGTCTTCGCGTTGCGCGACGTCGCGTTACTCAAGCTGGAGTCGCGCCCGATTCCGGACCGGCCGTTCGAGTACCTGTTCTACGCCGATGTCGGCGCCGACCGGGAGGACATGGCGTGCGCGCGCGCCCTGATGCACCTGGCGGAGTTCGCGCGTTCGCTCCGCACTCTCGGTTCCTACCAGGCCTGGCGGCAGTAGCGGCGGCCCCGCGGGACCGGGCCGCTACCCGGTGCAGGCGGATGAATCCCCGGGCGAATCCGGCTCAGCTCAGGCGCGGAGCCCCTGGAGGAGCATCCGCGCGTAGAGGTCGGCGACCACGTGGTCGGAGTGTGCGGACGGCAATGCCGAGAGCTTGGTCCACAGGGCGTGTGACTGCGGCAACCCCAACACCGCGGTCGCGATCAGATACGGGTCGCCGGGCCGGAACGCGCCCTCCTCCTGGCGTTGCAGAATGTACCGTTCGAGGAAATCGTAGACCGGCATGTGTTGCATCTTGTCCGTGATCTGGCCGTGGCCGGACGTGCCCCGTTCGAGACCGGCGTACAGCACCATGCGGTGCAACGCGCGGTCCTTTTCATACCCCTGGAGCATCACGGTATAGAGGGTTCTCAGCAGTTCCAGGTCGTCTCCGCGGTCCGCGTAACCCTGCAGGATGTCCACGAACTGGTCCGTGTTCTTTCCGCGCCACCGGTCGAAGGCGGCCGCGTACAGCTCTTCCTTCGACTGGAAGTGGCGGAAGATGATCGCTTCGCTGACGCCGGCCGCCCGGGCGATCGCCTTGGTGGTCGTGCCCGCGAAACCGTGCTCGCCGAACAGCGGAATCGCGACGTCTATCAACTGGGCGCGCCGCTCCGCCGCAGACAGGCGGACGCGTGCCGGCCGCGCCCGGCGCCGCGCCGTTTGTTTCGGCTTCCGTGCTGTGACAGAATCGCCCATAGTTAGCGTTCGCTTACCTAAACGGGGCCGCGAGGGGCCGAGGAGATTCTAGCAACAGTGCGATTGGTCGCGCAGGAGGGAGTGCGATGTTGCGTGTGATCTGCCTGGCGGGGCTGGTGACGGCGGGCGTCGGAATGACGCTGACCGTGGCGGCGTTCGAGGCACAGGAAGAGAGACCCGCGATCGAGACGATCCGGGTGACCGACAACCTCTGGATGCTCGGATCGGAAGGGGACGCCGGCGAGGGAATGCGGACCGGCGGCAATACGGCGCTGTTCGTGGCTGACTCCGGCGTCGTGCTGGTCGATACCAAGCTGGAGGGCTACGGCGAGGCGATCATGGCGGAGGTGCGGCGCGTCACGGACCGGCCGGTGACCCACATCATCAACACGCACACCCACTTCGACCATTCCGGCAGCAACACCGAGTTCCCGGACACGGTGGAATTCGTCGCGCACGAGAACATCCGGCGCGCCATGGCCCGCGACGACTGCCAGCCGGTGCCGACCAACTGCGACGACTTCCAGGGCGAGAACGCGAAGTACCTCCCGTCGACCACCTTTTCGGACCGCCTGACGCTGTTCAGCGGCGCGGACGCCATCGACCTCTACCATTTCGGCCCGGGGCACACCGACGGCGATACGTTCATCGTCTTCCGCGAGTCGCGCGCGATGCACACCGGGGACATGTTCCTCGGGAAGTTCGCGCCGTTCATCGACGCGCAGAACGGCAACGGCGGCAGCGCCAGCGAGTTCGGGCAGACGTTGAACAAGGTGCTCGCCAACGTGCCCGACGTCGACACGATCATTACGGGGCACTGGCACACGCCGCTGGTGTGGAGCGATCTGGAGGACTACGCGCGGTTCTACAACGACCTCGTCGATCAGGCGCAGCGAAGCCGAGCGGCGGGACGTTCCGCCGACGAGGCGGCGGCCGCCTACGCGCTCCCGGACGATCTCGAGGAGTACTCGGTCACGGGGCAGTCGGTGCGGCCCATCATCGGGTATCTGTACGAGGGTCGCTGACGCGCCGCGCGGAGTCGGCCCGCACGGTGCGCGCCCTATAATGGACGTCTACCCGGTGCACGAGACACCCCCATTACCCGATGCCGAACCGTCTGGCCGCCGAGCCCAGTCCGTACCTGCAGCAGCACGCCGAGAATCCCGTCGACTGGTATCCCTGGGGCGACGAAGCGTTCGCGCGCGCCCGGACGGAGAGCAAGCCGATCTTCCTGTCGATCGGCTACTCCACCTGCCACTGGTGCCATGTGATGGAGCACGAGTCGTTCGAGCACGCCGGCATAGCGGCGCTGCTCAACGAGCACTTCGTGCCGGTAAAGGTGGACCGCGAGGAGCGCCCCGACGTCGACCGGGTCTACATGGCGTTCGTCCAGGCGACCACCGGCTCGGGCGGCTGGCCGATGAGCGTCTGGCTGACGCCCGACCTCAAGCCGTTCTTCGGCGGCACCTACTTTCCGCCTGACTCGCGCTGGGGACGTGTCGGCTTCGCCGATGTCCTTCGCGAGGTGGCGTCGCGCTGGTCATCGAACCGGGCCGAGCTGGAGCAATCGGCCGACACCATCCTCGACCGGCTGCGGGCGATACAGTCGCCGACGGCGGCGGCGCCGTCAGCCGGCACCACGGGCGGGATCATCATTCCGGGCGGAGCGCCGCCGGTCAGCTTGCCGCCGCCAGTACCTCCCGGCGCCGACGCGCTCGAAGCGGGGGCCGGCCAGTTCCTCTCGTCGTTCGATACGACCCATGCCGGCTTCGGCGGCGCGCCGAAGTTTCCCCGGCCGGCCGAGCTGCTCTTCCTGCTCCGTGAATCGGTCCGTTCCGGCGACGCCAACGCCGGGCGCATCGCCGTCGCCACGCTCGAAGCGATGGCGGCCGGCGGCATCCGCGATCACGTCGGCGGAGGTTTCCACCGGTATTCGGTCGACGCCGCCTGGCGCGTGCCGCACTTCGAGAAGATGCTGTACGACCAGGCCCAGCTTGTGCTGGCCTACCTGGAAGCGGGGCAGGCAGTCGATGCGCCGTCGCTGTTCACGGTGGCGGCCGACACCATCGACTACGTCCTGCGCGATCTGACGCATCCGGAGGGAGGCTTCTACTCGGCGGAAGATGCCGACAGCGTCCCGCCGGAGGCCGCGGCGGCGAGCCCGCGCCCCCGAAAAGCCGAAGGCGCGTTCTACCTCTGGACCCTCTCGGAGATCGACGAACTGCTGGGAGACGACGCCGATCTGGTCGCGCGCCGCTTCGGCATCGAGCCGAACGGCAACGCGCCCGAGGATCCGCTGGGGGAGTTCCGCGGGAAGAACATTCCCTACCTCCAGCAGGATGTCGCGCAGATCGCCCGGCTGACCGGCCGTCCGCCGGAAGATGTTGAGAGCTCCCTCGTGGCGGCGCGGCAGCGGCTGTTCGACGTCCGGTCCGAGCGGCCGCGCCCCCACCTCGACGACAAGGTGCTCGCCGCCTGGAACGGCATGATGATTGCCGCCCTTGCGCGCACCGCCCATGTGCTGGGCGGCGAGGCGGCCGAGCGCAGCCTGCAGGCGGCCATCCGCGCCGCGGGGTTCGTCCGCGAGCGGCTCTGGGACGCCGGGCGCGGCGTGCTCGCGCGCCGCTGGCATGCGAGTCAGGCGACCGGCGGGCAGGCGTCGTCGATTGACGGTTATGCCGAGGACTACGCCTGCGTCATCTGGGGGCTGCTGGAGCTCGTGCAGACGACCGGCGACGCCGCGTGGCTGGACTGGGCGCTCGAGTTGCAGGCGCGCCAGGACGCTCTGTTTCGCGACGAAGCGAACGGCGGGTGGTTCGCGACCACCGGCGACGACCCGTCGGTCCTGCTCCGCGTCAAGGAGGAGTATGACGGGGCCGAGCCGGCTGCCGGATCGGTGGCGGTCGGCAACCTGCAGACGATCGCCCATCTCACGGGCGACCGCGCCGCGGCCGCACGGGCGGCCGAGGTGCTTGCCGGCTTCGGCGGACGTTTCGGCCAGTCGGCCCGTTCGTCGCCGATGATGATGGCGGCGTTGACGCGCCACCATGCACCGCGTGACGGCGTGACGCAGGTGGTGATTGTCGGTGAACCCGGCGATGCCGCGACGCGGGAGCTCGAACGGGTCGTCGCCGCGTGCTACCTGCCGTTTGCCGTCCGCGTGGTTGTGGCCCCGGGCGAGGCGCAGGCGCGGCTGGCGGAACGCGCGCCGTTCATCGGTGCGATGCGGCAGATCGACGGCAGGCCGACGGCTCACGTCTGCGCCGACTTCGCGTGCCGGGAGCCCGTAACCGAGCCGGCCCGGCTCGAGGCGCAACTGAAGGAGAATGGCAAGGTGGCAGCGCGATGAAGTTCATGGTGGAAGTGCTCCTGAAGGGGCAGGACGAGGTGGTCGAGCGCCAGGTGGAGTTCGACGGCCCCGAGCCGCTCGCCTGGGCGGACGACGACGTCCGCCGCGTGCTGGAGTCGACCCTCGGCGCGTTCGACGCGGTGCAGCAGCCCGATGGGGCGGAAGAGCGAACCGTCACGCTGCACGGCTTCAGTTGGATCGTCAACGAGGTAGAGGGCGGCGTCGCCATCTTCATCGAGATCCCGAGCGGCGCGGTGGTGGCCGGACCCTTCGACGCCGACGCGGAGACGCTGACGGCCACCATCAGCCGCGTTCTCGCCAACGCGCAGGGGAGCACGCAGACCCACTGAACGAATCATGTGCCGAGGTGGCGGAATCAGGCAGACGCACGGGACTTAAAATCCTGTGGCCCCCAGGGGCCGTGTGGGTTCAACCCCCACCCTCGGCACAACTCTGGAATAGAATGGAGACATGGGCCTGGACGTGGTCGCCACCGTTTTGACCGGTGCTGCGGTTCTACTTGGCGTGTGGCGGATGGTCGAAGGTGTGCGACGTGATCTGACCACGCAGCTCGGTGACGTACGGGCGCAGATTCGAGACGTGAATACGCGGATCGACAACATCCTTCTTGCAGATCGTCGGCAGGCCTGACGGTCGACTTCCGCTGGCCGGCCGCCGATTCCTGGAGAACGGCCTTCCTACTCAGGCAGGGCGAACGCTATCAGGCGCGGGCCCGCGCCCACGGTCAGGGCGATGTGCTGGCGCCCGTCGACCAGGTAGGTCATCGGGGTCCCAATCGCGCCGGTGGGCAGGTCGACCGACCCGACGATCTGTCCCGTCGCCTTGTCGCGCGCGACCAGCCGGGGACCGTCATCCGTGCCGCCCGCCGTCAGCGCGCTGATGAGCAGGGTTTTCGTCACCAGCGGCCCGCCCCGACCGTCGCCGCCCAGCGGCGGGAGGTCGAGGTCGCGCAGCATCGGGTGGTTCCGAATTCGGTTCCCGTCGCCGTTCGGCTGCATCCAGGCGATGTCGCCGGCGTTCAGATCCACCGCGGTCATCCGGGAATACGGCGGCTTGAACAGGGGCAGCCCCTGGGGCATCGCCGGCTGGCGTCCGCTGCCGAAGGCCGCCTGCGTGATGGCCATGGTGGCGCCGGTGGTCGACGGGTCCGGCGTGTAGAAGTGCAGCACCGAGGAGCGGTTGTTCGAGGGCACGTAGAGGACGCCGGTCTCCGGGTCGACGCCGGCGCCGCCCCAGTTGGCGCCCCCGTCGATCGCGGGTCGCTGGATTGTGCCCTGCGTCACCCCCTCGACGATTTGCAGCGGCGGCGTGAAGATGGGGCCGAGCGTGAACTCGCTCACCGCCTCGAGCGCCATCTCCCGGACTTCCGGGGTGAAATCGATCAGATCGTCGATGGTCACGCCCTGATACTCGAACGGCGGAGGCTTGGTGGGGAAGGGCTGCGTCGGCGACGGCACCTCGCCCGGGAGGTTGGTTTCCTGTGGGACCGGGCGTTCCTCGATCGGCCAGACCGGGTCGCCGGTGACCCGGTCGAACACGTAGGTGAAGCCCTGCTTGCTCACCTGGGCCAGGGCCGGAATGTCGCGACCGTCGACGGTGATGTCGATCAGGTTGGGATGGGTGGGGAAATCCCAGTCCCACAGGCCGTGGTGCACCGCCTGGAAATGCCAGACCCGTTGTCCGGTCTCGATGTCGACGGCGATTATCGACTCCGAGAACAGGTTGTCGCCCAGGCGGTCCGCCCCGTAGTAATCGTTGGTGACGGTGCCGGTAGGCAGATACACGTAGCCCAGCTCGTTGTCGCCGGCCAGCATCGACCAGACATTCCCGTTGCCCGAATAGCGCCACGACTCGTTGAGCCAGGTGTCGGCCCCGAACTCGTCGGGGCTGTTGGGGACCGTATGGAAATCCCATTCGTGCTCGCCGGTCCGGACGTTCCACGCCCGCACCCACCCCGGGGGGGCTTCCTTGGTGACGCGCACGTCGGCGATGTGGGAGCCGTGGATCACCCGATCGCGCACGACGATCGGCGGCGAGTTGATCGAGTAGAGCAGGGCGTTGAGGTAGTCGCGCGCCTCCCGGTCGACCCGCGGGATGCCGACCATGGCGTCGACCATGCCGCTGCCGTCCGGCCCGAAATCGGCGCACGGGCGCCCGGACCTCGCCTGGACACAGACGAGGTAGCCGGCGCCGGTGCCCCAGAAGATCCGTTCGTCCCTCTCGCCGTCGGTCCAGTAGGCGACGCCCCGCTGGGTCCAGGGGCCGGACATGGACGGAGTGCCCTCCTCGTAAGTCTTCGGATTGAAGACCCAGAGGGTCTCGCCGGTCTCGGCATCAACCGCCACGCCCTGTGAGAGCGGCGTGTTGAAATAGAGCACGCCGTCGATCATCAACGGCGTCGCCTGGAACCTGGACGGGTTCGGCGACTGGCGTTCCCGGTAGAGATTCGGGGTATCGGCGACGAGTGATTCGACGATCGTGTCCAGCGGCGCGTACCACTCACCGCCTCCGGGGCTGGTGCGGCTCAGGTGCCGGTCGACCGACATCCACTCCCAGGCGATCTCGAGCTGGCCGAAGTTGCCGGCGTCTATCTGGTCGAGAGGGGAGTATTTCTGACCGGCGATGTTGCCGGCGTAGCTCCGCCACTCGCCGTTCTCGGTGCCGTAGCTCTGCCAGGGTCCGTTCGACTGGGCGCGTGCGCTACCGGCCGTCAGGACGAGCGCCGCCAACGCCGCTGCGGCGGCGGCGCGTCCGATCTTCCTCGTCATCTTACTCTCCGCCCGGTGCGGGCTGATACAGCTCGAATTCGTAGCCGTCCAGGTCCGACAGGAACAGGATGACGGGGCCGTCCGGCGGCCCGACGTCTCTCAGCATCTTCGCCCCGGCGGCCACCGCCCGCTCCGCCAGCCCTCGCGCGTCGCTGGTGAAGATGATGATCCGGCCGTAGGCCGCCTTTCCCTCGGGGAGCGGATCGTCGTTGAAGTGCGCTAGCAGCAGGCCCATGCCGCCCGGCTGATCGGGCCGTCCCAGGCCGACTTCGATGGGTTCGCCCTCTGGCGGAAACTGAAAAGTCCGCACCAGCCCGAAGACCTCGGTGTAGAACTTCTCCGCGCGGGGAATATCGGCCACGTTGAGAGCCACGCTGCTGAAACTGATCTCGGATGCCGGGGCGCCACTCTGGGCATTGGCCGTTCCCGCCACCGCGAGGCCGATGAGCGCGGCGACAAGCGTGCTGGGAATACGAGGCGTCATGTGATCTCTCCTAAGGGCGGGCTACAGTTAAGTGAACGCTTACCCTAGCGGCTCACCCCCGAACGTTGCAAGAAGCGAGTAGAAACCATGAAGCCCGCACCGGTGAAGCCCGCCATAAAGCTCGATATCGTCAATCAGGTTGACGCTCGCGTCGGCACGATCGAGCGTGTCAGCGAGGTCGACGGCTCGAGAAAACTCGTTCGACTCACGGTCGATTTCGGTGACCACACGCGGACGATCTTCGCGGGAATGAAGCAGGAGCGCGAGGATCCGATCGAAATCGAAGGCCGACAGGCCCTGTTCATCATCAACCTGAAGCCCAGGAAGATGATGGGGGAAGTCTCGGAGGGCATGCTCTTCGACGTCGGGTATGAGGACGGCCTTCAGCCGGCATTCCTGACCCCGGAGCGCCCGGTCCCGAATGGCACCCGCGCCGGGTGAGCACCGCGCGGGGAAGAGCTGGCCGAGGTTGCCGGCGGCGACGTCGGGGGAACGGCTGGGCGATTGAACGCGCCCCGCATCCCGGCTAAGCTGCCCGCATGAAGCTCCAGCCCTTCGTCCGGACGCCGGTGTTCCTGTTTCTCGCATCGCTCGCCGTCGCCTTGTTCCTCTTCGCGCCCATGCAGGCGCAGCAGGCCGATCGCGAGTTCGTCCCCGTCACCGACGCCATGCTCCAGGATCCCGATCCCGAGGATTGGCTAATGTGGCGCCGCACGCTGAATACCTGGGGCTTCAGTCCCCTCGACCAGATCGATCGCGACAACGTCGCCGGCCTCCGCATGGTCTGGACGCGCCCGCTCGGCCCCGGCCTGCAGCAGGGGACACCGCTCGTCTACGACGGCGTTCTGTACATGCCGAACCCCCGCGACATCATCCAGGCGATCGACGCGGTGAGCGGTGACCTGATCTGGGAGCACCGCCGCCAGCGGCCCGACGATCTGGCCGATTACATGATCGGCAGTCTGATCGACACGAACCGCAACATCGCCATCCACGGCACTTACCTGTTCGACAGCACGTCGGACGACTGGGTGATCGCCGTAGACGCGCGGACCGGCGAAGTGGCGTGGGAGACGATGGTGCTCGACTACACCGTCAATCCCGCCAACCAGACGTCGGGTCCGATCGTCGCCGACGGCAAAGTGATCTCCGGCCGGAGCTGCGCCCCGAAGGGCGGTCCGCACGCCTGCGTCATCGTCGCCCACGACGCCGCGACGGGCGAGGAGCTGTGGCGCCGGCGCCTCATTCCCGGCCCCGGTGAATTCGGCGACGAGACCTGGGGAGGCGTCCCGTTCGAGGAACGGAAGCATGTCGGGGCGTGGATGGTCCCGAGCTACGACCCCGAGCTGAACCTCGTCTACATCGGCACGTCGGTCACGTCGCCCGCGCCGAAGTTCATGATCGGCGGCGTCGACAACACGCACCTCTACCACAATTCGACGCTCGCCCTGAACGCCGACACCGGCGAGATCGAGTGGTTCTACCAGCATCTGAACGACCACTGGGATCTCGACCATCCGTACGAGCGGCTGTTGGTCGACACGGCGATGACGCCGGACCCGGAGCATGTCTCGTGGATCAACCCGCGGCTGCGGCGGGGCGAGACGTACCGCGTGATGACCGGCATCCCGGGGAAGACCGGGGTGGTCTACACCCTCGACCGCGCCACCGGCGAGTTCCTCTGGGCGACGCCGACAACCGCGCAGAACGTCATCACCCACATCGACGGCTCGACTGGAGCCGTCACCGAGAACCCGGAGCTGATCTTCACCCGCGAAAACAACGAGATGCTCATCTGCCCGTCGTTCGTCACCGGCGGCAAGGATTGGGAAGCCGGCGCCTATAGCCCCATCACCAACATGATGTACTTCCCGCTCCGCAACGCCTGCGCGCGCATGCTGGCGACGGCGGACGGCAGCCTCTACAACCTCTCGCAGCGGATCGTGCATGCCCCCGGCACCGATCAGGTCGGCACGGTGCGGGCCATCAACGCCTCCACCGGCGAGACCGCCTGGCTCTACGAACAGCGGGCCGGCACCACGTCGCTGGTCGCCACTGCGGGTGGACTCATCTTCGGCGGCGACAGCAACGGCCGTTTCCGCGCCTTCGACCACGAGACTGGCGAGGTGCTGTGGGAAGTCAACCTCGGCTCGCAGGTGACCGGTTTTCCCGTCACCTACGCCGTAGACGGCATCCAGTACGTCGCCATCAGCACCGGTTCGTCGCTCAGCACGCGGGACAACCTCCGCCTGACGACGGAGTTGCAGCCGGGGACGGGTAACAACCTGTTTGTGTTCTCGTTGCCGGAGCGTGATCGTGCTCCGTAGTAGTCCGTAGCGGGCGGGAAGACTCCCATTTCTTGGCGGGCCCCGACGTAGCGCCGTGACGTTGTCACGCCCGACACCGATGCAGAAAGTGACGTCTACGCTCGTGTGAGCCGAAGGGACACCCATGAATCGAGAGGAGGCGGACCTACAGTCTTGCGAGCGCCCGGGGGCGCGATTCCCCCGGGCGACTCACCTTGCGGTGCTCGGCCGTTCCTCGGCAGCGGTAGTGCTGAAGGCGTGGCTGTTGCCGGCGCTGGTCCTTTGCGTCCAGGTCTTCGCGCAGGCGCAGGACCGGCAGAACGAGCCGCCACCGGCCGCCACGCAGACCGAACAGGACGAAGCGGGTCGGAACACAGCCCCGGAAGCGCCGGCCGAGCACCTTGGGCCGGACGATCCGGCACCGCAATTCGACGAGGAAGTCGTCGTCGTCGGCAGCCGCGCCCGGCCGCGGTCGGTCACAGACTCGACCGTGCCGATCGACGTCATCCCGGCCACCGATTTCGTTCGGGGCGACTTCAATCTGGCCAATCAGTTGCGAGTCCTCCTTCCGTCCTTCCATGTCAACCCGCAGGAGGACGGCGATCTTGGCGCGGTGGTCCGACCTGCGAGCCTGCGGGGCTTGGCGCCCGACCATCTGCTGGTGCTCGTCAACGGCAAGCGCCGCCACCGTGGGGCGGTCATTAACTGGCAAGGCAGCGGCGTGGCCGACGGGGCGCAGGGCCCCGACATCTCGACCATTCCCGCCATCGCGCTGCGGGGAATCGAGGTGCTGCGCGACGGCGCATCGGCGCAGTACGGCTCGGACGCCATTGCCGGGGTGCTGAATCTGTTGCTCAAGGACGACCGCATCGGCGGCGTCGTTGAATTGCACACCGGCCTGCATGGCGCAGGCGACGGCGGGCAGTACGGCGTCGCCGCCAACGTCGGCCTGCCGCTCGGCCGGACCGGCTTTGCGAACCTCAGCCTGGAATACGGCAACACCGCGTCCACCGACCGCAGCGTGCAGCGGTCCGACGCGGCAGCCCTCATCGCGGCCGGGAATCTCCACGTCGGCGACCCGGCCCAGCGGTGGGGAGCACCGGATGTCGAGGACGACCTTAAGCTCTTCGCCAACCTTGGCTACCTGTTCGCCAACGGCGTGCGGGCGTACGGCCACGCGAACTACGCGAGCAGGGACGTGCTCACGTTCTACTACTACCGGAATCCCAACACCCGGGGTGGCGTGTTCAGCAACGACGGCGGCCGGACCCTGCTCGTTGGCGACGTGCTCGCCGCGCGCGGCGACGGTTCGGCGCGCTGCCCCACGGTGGCCATCACGAACGATGTACCCGATCCGGCTGCCCTTGGGCAGATCTTCGATGATCCGCACTGCTTCTCGTTCCAGGAGCGGTTCCCGGGTGGCTTCGCGCCGCGCTTCGGCGGTGTCGAGCGCGACGTCTCGGCGGTCGGCGGCTTGCGCGGGCGGCTCGCCGGCAACGTGCTCTGGGATGCGAGCGTTGCCGCTGGCGCGAATAGCGCGGACTTCTCGATCCACAACACGGTCAACGCCTCGCTCGGTCCCGAGACGCCCACGACGTTCGATGTCGGTCTCTACGGGCAGCGGGAGATCGGCGTCAATCTCGACCTCAGCCGCGCCTTCGGCGACCGGGTCCATCTCGCCGGCGGCGTCGAATGGCGCAACGAGCAGTTCCGGATCGGCCTCGGCCAGCCGGAGTCATGGCTCCAGGGTCCGTACGCCGCGCAGGGCTTCAGTGTGGGTTCCAACGGCACGCCGGGATTCAGCCCCATCGCCGCCGGCCGCTGGAGCCGCGCTAGTGCCGCTGTGTACGGCGACGTCGAGTTGCGCGGCGAGCGCAGCTGGGTCGTCGGGGCGGCCACCCGGATCGAGCGCTTCGCCGACTTCGGCGCGACCGTGAACGGCAAGCTCTCGGGCCGCGTTCCGCTCTCCGGGCAGGTTGCGTTGCGCGGCAGCCTCAGCAGCGGATTCCGCGCCCCGACTCCCGGACAGCAGAACGCGTTTAACGTGGCGACCCAGTACGTTTTCGCGCTAGACGACCTGGTCAACAACGGCACGATTCCCTCGACCTCCGCAGTCGCCCGGTTGCGCGGCGGCCGCCCCCTCGAGCCCGAGCGGTCCGTCAACATCAGCGTCGGCGCCGTGGCCGGTGGTGAAGGCACGTTCACGCTGACCGCCGACTACTTCCGGATCGATCTCTCGGATCGGTTGGCGCTCAGCAGGCTGTTCGCGCTCGATGCCACGGAAGTCGACCGGCTGCTCGCGGAGGGAATCACCAGTGCCCGCAACCTGGCGAACTTTCGATTCTTCACCAACGACCTGGAAACCCGGACGCAGGGGCTCGATGTGGTCACCGCCTGGACACCGCCGTCCCTCGGGGGGAGAACGGCGATCGGCGCGCTCTTCAACTACACGGACACGGCTGCCACCGACTTCAATCCG
The DNA here is from genome assembly GCA_009838525.1 of Acidobacteriota bacterium. Lineage (NCBI taxonomy): Bacteria > Pseudomonadati > Acidobacteriota > Acidobacteriota bacterium. The sequence continues at coordinate 8,456 of VXRJ01000019.1, read as the reverse complement.
GCGCTGCTGAATCCCGATCAGCTCGCCGACAGGATCCGGCTGCTGGAGGAAGCGCTGCCGAACACCCGTTGGAGCGCTACGGTCAACCAGGTCGTCGGCCGCGGCACGCTGCTCGGCCGGCTTAGCTATTACGGCGGCTGGTTCGACCGGCGGGACGTGCGACGCTACGCGGGCAGGGCGATCCTGGACGTCGAGGCCACGTGGCCCGTCAGTAGCGCCGTCTCGCTCACGATAGGCGGCGGGAACGTCCTGAACACCCATCCGGACGAGAACCCCGACCCAGGCAGGCTCGGTAACCGCTATCCGCCTTCCACGCCGTTCGGCTTCAGCGGCAGCTTTTACTATGTACGCCTCGGCTACCGGTGGCAGACGGTGGGTTCTCGACGAAGACGGCTGGACCCGGCGCGAGGTGGCGGTGGTGATCGACGGGTTCGCCATGCAGATTGTTCTATTCGACCTCGCCACGGCGGTAGTGAGCGGTGAGTTGTGGAGCCGCACGCGGCGCGTGAGCGTCCGCGGGCGGACGTGACCGGGACCCGCCGGAGCCGTCCGAAGTTCACCCGGGAGGCGGCAACCCGATTGTGGTTACACCGCCAGGGGTTCGACCGGCCCCGTGGGTCGACTACACTGGGCGCCGCGGCCTTCGTCGACCACCTGGAACGGACGGGCGCCCTCCAACTCGACAGCGTGAACGTCGTGGACCGGGCCCACTATCTGACCCTCTGGAGCCGGTTCGGCTCGTACGACCGCTCGACAGTGGATCGGTGGGTGTACGGGGATCGCCTCGCGTACGAGTACTGGGGACACGAAGCCTCGATCCTTCCCATTTCCCATCTCCCTCTCGGGCGGCGGCGGATGCGACGATTCCCTCCCGAGAGCTGGTCGGGACGCGTATGGTGGGACCGATACGCGACCTCGACGGCGTCGAAGCGGCGAGTGCTGCGGCGGCTGCGCACGGAGGGGCCCCTGGAGAGCGTCGACTTCCAGCCGCACCCGGCCGAACGCGGGGAGAAGACGGACTCGCTTGCGTGGCGCCTGAAGGAGGACAAGCGCTCGCTCAATCTGCTATGGCATGACGGCCGGGTCGCCCTGAGCGGGCGGCGGCACTTCCGGTGCATCTACGACGTGGCGGAGCGGGTCTACCCCGACGGGCCGGTCGCGTCGCTAACCGAGTACCATGACAGTTGGCTCCTGATCGGCCTCTCAGGGTGCGGGATCGCTCCGGAACGACACCTCGTCAACTACTTCACCGGGCCGGAACTCAGCGCGGCAGAGCGGGACCGGGTCATCGCCCGTAACCTGCGGAAGAAACGGATCGTCGAGGTGGAAGTGGAGGGACTGCGGGGGCCCTGCTACGCCCTGCCTGAATATCTCGAAGCGATCGACCATTTGCTCGAGCCGACCGGGACCACGCTGATCTGCCCCTTCGATTCCCTCCTCTGGCAGCGAAGGCGCGCGGCCGAACTTCTCGACTTCGAGTACACCGTCGAAATCTATGTCCCCGCCGCGAAGCGGAAGTACGGCTACTACGTGTTGCCGATCCTTCACGACGGACGCCTCGTCGGACGACTCGATCCGAAGCTCCACCGCGACCGCAGCCTGCTCGAGATCCGGGCGCTCCACGTAGAGCCCGACTGTGCGATGACTCCGGATTTCGGTGTCAAACTGGACGAGGCGATCGCGGATCTCGCGAACTTCCTCGGCGCCACGGACATCCGAATGCCTTAATCGTGATCATCGGCACCGGCGCCACGGACGGTAAGTCCGCATGAAACGGCCGCCGTGGCTTGACGCTCGTCGTGTGTCCAGAACTCCAGTGCGTCCCCGTCGGCCGTAGCGGCCAGCAACTCCGCCGTTGCTACATGGATCGCATCAATCGCACGGAGATTGACGGCAAACGAGCTCTTCGCCCGGTCGATCACCAAGCCGTCAACGGGCGCGAGATCCATCATCGCAAGCAGTTCGGTCAACTCCTTGCGCTTGATGGCTGTCTCGGCATCATTGAGGTTGCCGAGCAGTCGCTCGCGATCGACGGCCCGGAACGCTTCGATCTCAACGAGTCGGGAGGACACCACGTGGTCGCCGGCCATCAATGACACGGACAGCCCGGGCTCAACGAACAGGGCTCGCAGCACCGCGCTTGCGTCGACGTACTTCACCTGGATCCTCGCGGACCGCACGGAGCGACGACTGGATGTCGACGCGCCGCGGGATGTTCGAGATCTTCAGAGCGCTCCAGTTCTGAGTTCCGGGCCGGAGCCGACCCTCGCGCACCAAGCGGTCACGCCAGGAAAGCGGTTCTCCGCGAGCGGGCCCCAGCTCGGCGATCGGGTCGTCCCGGTCTCTGACGGTGATCCGCTCCCCACGCGAGGCCCGTCGCAGATAACGGCTCAATTGGGCCTTGAGTTCGGTCACCTTTATGGACTGCATGACCACATTATAAGGCCATAATGGTCTTAACTGCCCAGGACGTTATCCGGGCGGCTCCGCAGCCGAGGGCGGGTGCCGAATACGCGGCGGCCCTTGCGGCCCTGGGGCGATCTCTGCTAGCGTGAAAACCGATGGTCCAGCGAGGACGCGCCCGCACGAGGCTCGTATTTCGTAACAGTACGTGGCGCGCATGGATCGTCGTTCTGGTTATGGCGGTGGCCGGCGCCGCCGCCGCGGAGGTCTTCTGTCACGAGGAGCACGCGGCCGATCAGCATTGCGCCGTCTGCCAGCTCCGACACCAGTCTGCCGCCGAGCTTTCCGGCTCGTGGCAGATAGGATTCGCCGAGGTTACGGAGCCGCTTGAGCAGGCTGCCGACGGCGAATGGATCGCGTCCGGTCACATCCGTCGCCTCCCCGCCCGCGGCCCGCCCGCCTAGTTCCCGTCACACGCTGCGTTTCATCCATCGTTGGTCGACGGCGTATTGCCGTCAGCGCATGAGCCTGCGCGCTACGGCAATGGCGCCTGTTTCCGGCTGACTGCGTTTCAGGATGGCGTCTCCCGACACTGCTGAGCGGTGTCGTGCCTTGCGCGCGTTCAGGGTGCTGTCTCCTGGCGCGTTCTCGGCTGCCCTGCACGATGGAAAACAGAACCAGGGTCGCGAAGAGTGGGTCTCGGGAGGGGGAAGGTGATGGACCGATTGACTGCAAATGGCATGAAAGACACACGGGACTGGAGAGCGCTCAACAACCGCGCGATGGCGAGCGACGCCTCGGCGGAGACGAAACGGGTCGGGTGAGCCAAATGACGAAAGGAGCCCGCTCGTTCGACATTGTCGTCGTCGGCGCCGGCGCCGCCGGTCTCGGCTTTGGTGCGACGCTGCGCGACCTCGGAATCGAGAACTTCGTGATCCTCGACCGTGCCGCCATCGGCGCCTCGTTCCTGCTTTGGCCGCGGCAGATGCGCTTCATTACGCCGTCGTTCAACAGCACCCAGTTCGGCGCCCTCGACCTGAACGCCGTCTGTCTGCACACCTCGCCGGCCTACTCGATCGGCGTCGAGCACCCCACGGGGGAGGAGTACGCCGGCTATCTGCTAAGGGTCGCGGAGCATTTCGACTTGCCGGTAGAGACCGGGGTCGACGTTCTCTCGGTCGCGACGGAAGGTCGACCCAAGCGGTTTCGGGTGGCGACGAGCCGCGGCGACATCCGCGCGCGGTTCGTGGTCTGGGCGGGCGGAGAAATGCAGTACCCGCGGATTAACGGCTTCCCCGGCGCCGAGCTTTGCCTGCACAACTCCAGGGTGACCTCGTGGGACGATGTCAGCGGCGACGAGAGATACATCATCGGCGGCTCCGAGAGCGGCGCCGACGCCGCTGTCGCGCTGGCCGCCGCCGGTCGACGAGCCGTCGTCTTCGACCGCGAGGAGCCCTGGACGCGAAGCAGCTCGGACCCCAGCCAACTCTTGTCGCCCTTTACGAAAGCGCGTTTGGATTCGGCTGTCGACTCGGGTCGGGTGACGCTGCGCGGCGACTGTCCGGTCGTCGGCGTCCGCCGCAAGGACAACGGCTATCAGTTGGCACTCGTGGACGGTGACGTCGTCGACTGCGCCGAGAAGCCGATCCTGGCCTCTGGATTCGTCGGTTCGGCAAGCCTCATTCACTCGCTGTTCGATTGGCGCGATGACGGTTTTCCGCTGCTGACGGAAGACGACGAGTCCACCGTGACGAAAGGGCTGTTCCTGGTCGGGCCGCAGGTGCGTCAGGGCGATGTCATCTTCTGTTTCATCTACAAGTTCCGCCAGCGCTTCGCCGTGGTGGCCAACCAGATCGCCCGTCGCCTGCGGGTCAGCGTGGAGCCGCTCGAGGAGTACCGCCGCTACGGAATGTACCTCGACGATCTGTCGTGCTGCGGCGATGACTGCGCTTGTTGAAGGGGCCGTGAAATGCTCCCGTCGCCAAGTCGCACCGTGGTTCTGTTGGGTAAGGAAAACGTCGGCAAGACGCAACTGGCCGCGTCGCTGGCGGGAACGCCCAGCGCCGCCTCGAACTTCCGAGGCGCCACCGTCGGCTGCGACTCCTACCGAGTGGACGATTGGGAGCTGATCGACACTCCTGGGCTGCTACGCAGCTCCGACGTTGAGACCACCCGACTGGCCCTGGAGCGGCTGGGCGACGACGATACGGTCCTGCTGGTCGCCCAGGGAACCGCACTGGACGCGGACCTGGCCGACCTGCTGCCGCTCGCGGCAGGTCGACGCGGCGCACTGGTCGTGACCCGCAGGGACCGACTCGCCCGGCTACAGGTGGAGGCGCGGCTGCGAGAGTTGGCGCTCCGGACGGGTTTGCCGGTGGTCGCGGTGGACGCTCGGCGGCTGGACGCCGACGATCGTCGAAGGCTGATGCAGGCGCTGGAAGCGCCCAGCCCGGTCCCTGCCGAAGCCGGTTTGGACTTCGGCGATCTGAGCGTCCGTCCGCGCCCGCTTTTCCTGGAGCGCTCCGCCCTTGGGCCTTTCTTGGCGCTGCTGCTGTTGTTGATGCCCGCCTGGGTCGCGGTGGACGCCGCCAACCGTCTCGCGGATCGAATCGAACCCTGGGTCAGCGCCCTGACCGGGCCGCTGGCCGGGTTGCTGACGAGCTGGCCGCAGCCGCTTGCGGAGATCCTGGCCGGCGACTACGGCTTTGTCACGATGGGGCCGCTGCTGTTGGTGTGGGCAACTCCGGTGGTCGTGCTCCATGCGCTGCTGATGAGTGCGTACAAGGCGAGCGGCCTGCTCGATCGCCTGACAAACGCCATGAATCCGTGGCTGCGGCCGTTCGGCATGACGGGCCGGGAGTTGGCGCGGGTCGTGATGGGTTTCGGCTGCAACGTGCCCGCCGTCATCAGCGCGCGCTCGTCGTCGGCCTGCTCGCGGGGCGTATGCGTCTCGGCCATTGCTTTCGGTTCCGCCTGTTCGTATCAGTTGGGGGCCACGCTGGCGGTCTTCGCCGCGGCGGGACGACCCGATTTGGTCTTGCCCTACCTGCTCTATCTTGGCGCCACCACGCTCGCCTACGCTCGGCTCATCGCGCCGCAAGCGGCTCGTTCTCCCTTCAATGCGCTGTTGACGGAGGGCCGGGTCTTCTTGACCTGGCCGCGCCCGAGGGCCATCTGGGTTGAGGCGCAGGGCGTCGTTCGGGAGTTCTATCGCAGGGCCTTGCCGGTCTTCTTTCTGATCACGGCCGCGGCTTCTCTGTTGCATTGGCTGGGCGCGTTGCAAGCTGCGTCGGCGGTCGTCGAACCGGCGATGGCCGTCTTTCGATTGCCCTCGGAGGCGGCCCTGGCGGTGGTCCTGGCGAGCGTGCGCAAGGACGGCATCTTGCTGCTCGCGGAGCCGGGTGTCGCCGCAAGCATCAGCGCCGTCCAACTGTTGACGGCCGTCTACCTGGCCGGCGTGCTGCTGCCTTGCCTGGTCACCTGCTTGACGATTGCACGCGAGCAGGGCCGCGCGTTCGCGCTGCGGCTGGTGGGCCGGCAGGCGGTGGCGGCCGCCGGGTTCAGCGCTTTGCTGGCTTGGGGCGGAGCGTGGCTGTAAACTCGATCTCCGACGCCCGCCGACGCAAGGGACAACAGCTGCTGGACCGGCAGTGCTGGAACTGGGGCCGGGACATCGTGCGTCCGGAAGGCAACCTCCTGCTCGAAGCAGGCTTCCTCCGACGACGGCCACCCGAAGGAGAAACGGGGTCGAGCTGCTACACGCTCGCGCTGCCCGACGGCGACAGCCTCAAGTTGTGGGGTTTCGGCCTCCTGTACGGAACGTCGCGGAAGGGCGGCGTCTTCCTCAACCGTTACCAGTTTCGACCCGTTTGGCTGGCGTCGGAGACGACCGAAGAGCCGATTTGGAAGCCCGACGCAATCCCGACTGCACAGACGCCCCCGTCGCCCCGCGTACCGGTTGACTTGACCGTCGCCGCCATTCGACGCATCGCGGACTACGAGGAGTGGGCGCTCGCGCGTTGCGGTCTGGAGTATCGCCGCACCGTCCTGCGCCAATGGAAACGGCCTTCCAAGCGCCTGCCGCCCCAGGCGCTTCCCCAGGCTTGGCGTGCGCTCGCCGACGCAATCGACGGCCAGCCGCATCCTGAGCCCGTGTGAGGAATCGAATTGAACGACCCACGCCTTCCGGTAACCGTACTCTCCGGCTTCCTGGGCGCCGGCAAGACGACGTTGCTCAACCACGCGCTGCACAACCGCGAAGGTCGCCGCGTCGCGGTCATCGTCAACGACATGAGCGAGGTCAACGTCGATGCCCAGCTCGTTCGCCACGGTGGCGCCGAGCTCAGCCGCGTCGACGAGCGGTTGATCGAGATGTCCAACGGCTGCATCTGCTGCACGTTGCGTGAAGACCTGCTCGACGAGGTTGCACGGCTGGCGCGGGAGGGCCGCTTCGACTACCTGCTGATCGAATCAACCGGTATCTCCGAGCCGCTTCCCGTCGCGGCTACCTTCGCCTTGTCGGACGAGCTTGGCGCCCAGCTCGGCGAGCTGGCCCGGTTGGACACGATGGTCACCGTCGTCGACGGCCCGCGTTTTCTACGCGACTTCGGCTCCGGAGAAGACCTGCTCGATCGCGGGCTGGGGGTCGACGGCGAAGACGACCGCTCCATCGCCGAGCTCCTCGTCGATCAGGTCGAGCTCGCCAACGTTCTCGTGCTCAACAAGACCGACCAGATGAGTCGGACAGAAGTCGCACGGTTGACCGGGATCCTGCGCAAGCTCAACCAGACGGCGACGTTCGTCCCGGCGATCTATGGGCGGATTCCGCTCGACTTGATTTTCGATACGGGCCTGTTCGATTTCGAACGGGTCGAGCAAACGGCGGGTTGGCTTCAGGAACTGCAAGGCGGCCATACGCCGGAGACCGAGGAGTACGGCATCGGCAGCTTCGTCTATCGGAGGCGACGGCCCTTCCATCCGGCGCGGCTGGCGGCGATCTTCGAAGGTTGCTTCGAAGGCGTGCTGCGGGCGAAGGGCGTCCTCTGGCTGGCTACCCGCCATGACGTGGCCGGCGCACTCTCGATCGCCGGAGACTCGCTGACGTTGGATCCCGGAGGCCGTTGGTTCGCCGCGCTGGACCCGGCAGAACTCGCCGACGACCCGGAGACCCTGGAGTGGGTCAATCGGGTATCGGAGCCCGACCACGGCGACCGCCGTCAGGAGATCGTCTTCATCGGAATCGAGATGCAGCAAGAGGCCATAGAGGCAGCGCTGGACGGCTGCCTGCTGACCGACGCCGAGATGGCCTCCGACGCTTCCGGCTGGGCTTCGTTGGACGACCCGCTGCCGGAGTGGATGGAGGCAGAAGAAGACGAACCGTAGTCCGTCTGCTTCGACGAAGAGATCCACAGCCGGTTTCGCCGGGCAGCGCCCGCCGGAGAGGGAACCCGCGAAGCCGTCGGGTCGGTACGCTCAGCTCTCATGCAGAGCGCTCCCGTGGCTACCGATCATCGACAGGAACTCTCGCCGCGTGGTCCGGTCGTCGCGAAATGCTCCCAACATACGGCTGGTGACCATGCTGATACCCGGCTTGCGGATGCCGCGTGTGGTCATGCATTGATGCGCCGCCTCAATGACGACGCCGACACCGCGCGGCTCCAACACCTTCTGGATGGTCTCCGCGATCTGCGACGTCAGCGCCTCCTGGATCTGCAACCGCTTGGCGAACATCTCGACAACGCGCGCCAGCTTGGAACTGCCGACGACGCGGCCTCTCGGCAGATAACCAATATGCGCCTTGCCGAGGATGGGAACGATGTGGTGCTCACAATGGGACTCGATGCGGATGTCGCGCAAGACGATCATCTCGTCATAGTCGGCGGGCTTCTCGAAGGTCGTGGCCAGCAAGGCGACCGGGTCTTCGGCGTATCCGGCGAAGAATTCCTCGTAGGCTCGCACGACACGTTCGGGCGTTTCCTTCAGTCCCTCCCGGTCAGGATCGTCCCCGGCCCACTCGATCAGTGTGCGAACGGCGGCCTCCGCCTCGGCGCGGC